>NZ_JAWLBP010000023.1:0-26098 GCF_041687595.1 Guyparkeria sp.
CATGTTGCGCATGGAGAAGTCCTGCGCCATGCGCACCAGCGCGTCGTAGACCGCCGAATCCCCGTGCGGGTGATACTTACCGATGACGTCACCCACGACGCGCGCGGATTTCTTGTAGGGCTTGTTCCACTCGTTGCCCAGTTCCCGCATGGCGTAGAGGACCCGACGATGCACCGGCTTGAGGCCGTCGCGGGCATCCGGCAGGGCACGCCCCACGATCACGCTCATGGCGTAATCGAGATAGGACTGCCGCATCTCGTCTTCGAGATTGACCGGGAAGATTTCTTGAGCGAACTGAGTCATGCGAGTGTCCTGGTACCCACGAATGTCCTGTAGATCCGCATGTGAGCGGCGATGTCGTGCCGGGCCGACCCGGCGCTCACGGCAAGGTTCGATGACCTGCCGACCAGCCGCCGGGCATGCCCCGAGGGACTCCCGGCGCGTCGCCGGGCCGGATCGGATCGAGCAGCCCCTCCGAACCGGATCATGTTACCACAAGGGACGACCGCCCCGGCGCCGCGGACGACCGACCGACGGGTCTCCGGCAATACGATCCCCGCATGTGTGGCGAGTGCCCCGTCAGCAGTCACCATCCGACGCACTCGTCATCGAAAAAGGGAGTCGATCCCCGCGCGGTCGGGGGCTTGCAGCACACCCGCTTCCGTGACCAGTGCGTCGATCAGACCGGCGGGCGTGACATCGAAGGACGGATTGTGAACCGGCGCGTCGATCGGCGCCACCGGCTGGCCGGCCAGCGACCGCACTTCCTCCGGCGGCCTCTGCTCGATCTCGATCGCCGCTCCGTCCGGGCAGGACCGATCGATGGTGGACGTGGGCGCGACCACCATGAACTTCACCCCATGATGCCGCGCCAGCACCGCCAGCGAATAGGTGCCGATCTTGTTGGCCGTATCCCCGTTCGCGGCGATCCGGTCGGCCCCGACGATCACCCACCCCACGCGACCACTGGCCAGCACGCTCGCCGCGGCGCTGTCGCAGATCAACCGGTAGGGAATCGATTCCTGCTGCAACTCCCAGGCGGTCAGCCGTGCACCCTGCAGCCAGGGGCGCGTCTCGTCGACGAACACCTCCTCGATACGCCCGGCCGCCCACGCATCGCGGATCACGCCGAGCGCAGTGCCCTGCCCGCCCGTGGCCAGTGCCCCGGTATTACAATGAGTGAGCACAGCCTTGCCGGGAGAGACGAGAGCCGCCCCGGCCTGACTCATCCGGAGATTGGCTTCCAGGTCCTCGGCGTCGATGGCCTGCGCCTCGTCGACCAGCGCCGCCACCCGACCCGCCGGCGACTCGGCCGCCTCGCGGTCCAGCCGGGAAGCCATGCGATCGAGTGCCCAGACCAGATTGACCGCCGTCGGTCGTGCCGCGGCAAGCTCTCGATAGACGGGCTCCAGGCCCGCCGGGCTGATACCCTCACCGTTGGCCAACGCAGCATGGGCCCCAAGCAGGTAGCCGTACGCCCCCGCAATACCGATTGCCGGGGCGCCACGGACCACCATCTGGCGTATCACTTTCACCACGTCTGTTGCATCCTTGCAACAAACCCAGGACTCCTCGTGCGGCAGCTTCCTCTGGTCCAGCACATTTAGCTCTTTTCCCTTGTATAACAATGGTTTGAGCATTACCAGGCACCTGAATTGATACATCACGAATCGCCGTGCGATTCACCGAAAAACAGACATCCGGACAGTCGTTCGCGGCGAAGATTGTCCGGGATGAAAACCAAAGGGCGCTATTTTTGCACTTTGCCGGATAGGACGACTACTATTTCTCATAGATTCAATCGCCAAAGGATCTGAATCGCGCAACCCTAGCGACACCCAATGTCATCTCTCTGACCTAAATAGAGAAACAAGGAGATTCACAGATGAAGAAACTGACCGTGATCGCTGCTTCCGTCGCAGCCACGTTTGCCTTCTCTGGCCAAACCCTCGCGGGCGGCATGGACCCGTATGTCTACGACAGTAACGGTAATCCGGTCATGACCGGCCATGGCCCGTGCCTGTATAACAACCACGGCGTGCTCAACGAGGACACCGCGATCGAGGCCTGCAACCCCGAGCTGGTCAAGCAGGAAGTCGCTCCGGCGCCGAAGCCGGTCGTCGAGCCGCCCCCGGAGCCGAAGGCCGAGAAGGTGACCCTGAAGGCGGACACCTATTTCGACTTCGACAAGTCGAACCTCAAGCCGGAAGGCAGGGACACCCTGGATCAGCTGGTCCGTGACATGGGCGACCTGAACTCGATCGCCGAGATCGAAGTCGTCGGTCACACCGACAGCATCGGTACCGAAGAGTACAACCAGGGCCTGTCCGAGCGTCGCGCCGCGACCGTCAAGGACTACCTGATCTCCAAGGACGTTCCGGCCAACGTGATCAACACCGAAGGCCGCGGCGAGCTCGAGCCGGTCGCGACCAACGAGACCCGCGAAGGCCGCGCCAAGAACCGTCGCGTCGAGATCACGACCAAGGGCACTGCCCAGTAAATCGTCGATTCACGACGCCACGACAAACACCGCCTTCGGGCGGTGTTTTTGTTTGTGGGCATAAAATAAAAAGGGAACTGAAAGAGGCGCGATCGCCCCCTATACTGCCCGCACAAGGGAGCAAGCCTCCCTGCACTCGATACAACAACACCAATGAGGGATCACCATGGAAGAGGGCTTTTTCTCCGTTTACCTGCTGCCCTGGATCATCAAGATTTTGATAGCCGTCGCCATCGCGGTCGGTGGCCACTACATTGCGAAGCTGGGCGCCCCCTGGCTGAACAGGCTCTTGTCGAGCAGAGGGCTCGACAAGATGCTCGTCGGGTTCGCTGTCGCCATCACCCGGACGGCCTTCCTGCTGTTCGTCGCGATTGCGGCGCTCTCCCAGCTCGGACTGGACACCACCTCGCTGGTCGCCCTGGTCGCCGGCGCCGGCATCGCCGTCGGCCTTGCCCTCAAGGATTCACTGGGAAACTTTGCCGCCGGCGTGATGCTTCTGATCTTCCGCCCCTTCAAGGCGGGTGACTTCATTATCACCAGCGGCCTGATGGGCACGGTCAACGAGATTGGCATCTTCCACACGCGCATGAACACCCCGGACAACATCGAATTGATCGCCCCCAATTCAGAGCTGTACACGGCGGCGATCTCCAACTACAGCGTGCGCGATACCCGTCGCCTCGACCTCTCGGTGGGCATCGACTACGACGATGACATCGCTCGCGCCAAGGACCTGATCATGCAGGTGTTCGAAGAGGACGACCGCGTGCTCAAGGAGCCGGCACCGGTCATCCTGGTCGACCAGTTCGGCGCGTCGAGCGTGGACCTGATCATTCGACCCTGGGTCCGCGCCTCCGATATGCCCATGATCAAGTCCGACCTGCAGCAGCAGATCAAGGAAACCTTCGATGCCAATGGCATCACCATCCCGTTCCCCCAGCTCGTCGTCAGCGGTACCGGGGACGAAGGGGAGCCGGCAAAGGCCACGTCTTCCTGATCTCGCCCCACCGACGACCCGGAATGCAAAAAGCCCCGCACTGCGGGGCTTTCTCGTATTCGGTTGGTCAGGCTCGGGGCAATCGCCCCGAGCCGGTCATGTGCCGTCGCTATTAGCGACCGCCGCGTCCTGCGCCGGCACCCATGCCCATGCCGCCACCCATGCCACCGCCGGAAGCCACGGTGGTGTCGGTCGAGAAGCGGTTGACGGAGTCGGAACCGCCGCCGCCACGGACGAAACTGACGAACGCGTCGTTGTCGTCCCGGGTGTCCAGACGGGTGTTGTGCACGTCATTCGGCATGTTCGCCCAGCCTTCACCGAACGGGGAGTTGTGATCCGCGAGCGCGACGCCCGAAGTCAGGAAAGCGGCGGTTGCCAGAACAGCGGGGACAATCTTCTTCATCATGGTTTTCACCTCTGGTTACAGTGACCATTCGTTCACGCATGCAAGGATAGAATCTACTTATGCATGCATACACTATGAACCCAGAGATTCAGGAAAGTTCAATCATCGGCAAATGGTTCATCATCACCGGTTCGGTGAACAGACCCACCGCCCGACAAACTGGCCCGCAAGCGGATGACGCCGACTGCCTCGCAACAGGTAAGGACAATCTCGCCACCACCCGGCAACGATCAAGGAAGGGGGCGCCGGTGGCAGGATTCACGGGCCGGAAACAAAAAGAGCCACCGGGTTTCCGGTGGCTCTTTTCGTGCCTGCAAATGGCGGAGAGGCAGGGATTCGAACCCTGGGACCCCGCGAGGGGGTCAACGGTTTTCGAGACCGCCCCGTTCGACCGCTCCGGCACCTCTCCAAACGGGAACGACACGGCCGAAGCCGTGTCGTCATACCCCAGGCCGAAAAGCCCGGGCTTACTGTAACTGGCGGAGAGGGAGGGATTCGAACCCTCGGTACGGGGTTACCGTACACACGCTTTCCAGGCGTGCTCCTTCGACCGCTCGGACACCTCTCCGTTTTCTGACCCGTCGGTCAGCAAGGGCGCAGATTCTAACCAAACCGTCGGTCGCTGGCAATGGTCTTTTCTCCGACAATCCCGTGATCTAATGCGGCGGCGTGCAAGCAATGCCCAACCTCAACACGAGACGAGGATCCATGCCCAGAGAACCCGATGCAGACCGGCTTGTTCGACGACCACTGGTACGCACACTACTGGCCACTCGGCCGGCCTTCCTGCTGCTCGCGGCCGTTGGCGTGGGCATCGGTCTCGCGGTCGCGACAGGAGAGCGCCCCCTCGATGCACCATTAGCCGCGTTGACACTGCTCGGCGCCCTGACCTTCCACGCGGCGGTGAACGTGGACAACGACTATCACGACGCGCGCAACGGCACTGATGCCGACAATGCCGACCGACTGTTCCCGTTCACCGGCGGCAGCCGCATGATCCAGAACGGGGCACTCAGCCCCGAACAGACGCAACGACTCGCCTGGCTACTCTACGCCGCGACCGCCCTGATCGGTCTGGCGCTGCTCACTCGGGCCGGCCTGCCGCTGCTCTGGCTGGGACTGGCCGGGGCCCTGCTGGGCTGGGCCTACTCCGCGCCGCCGCTCGCGCTAAACAGCCGCGGGCTCGGCGAGATCACGGTGGGACTTGGATTCGGGCTGCTCATGCCGATGGGGGCCGACCTGGTCCAGCGCGGCACGCTCGGCACAGGTGCCGCCTGGGCAGGAGCAGGCTACGCGCTGATGACCGTCAACCTGCTCCTTTTGAACGAGTTCCCGGATGCCGACGCCGACCGGCAGGCCGGCAAGCGTCACCTGGTGGTACGCCTGGGCCGCAGCCGGGCACGATGGATCTACGTGGGAACGGCCGTGCTGGCCTACGCCACACCCATGCTGCTGGTCGCCACCGACCGCCTGCCGACCACGGCGCTGCTGCCCCTGGCCGCCCTGCCGCTAACCGTCTACGCCCTACGACGTCTCTGGCAGGACGCCGAGCGACCGGAACGTCTGGCCCCGCCCATCCGCGCCACGATCGCGGCCACGCTGCTGTTCGGAACCCTCACCGCTGTCGGCCTACTGCTGGACTGAACCCCGCGTCGTCCTTCAGTCGTCCGCCTCGAGGACCACCATCGACTCGACGTGCGCGGTGTGCGGAAACATGTCCATCACGCCCGCCGCCAGCAAGCGGTAGCCATGCTCTTGCACCAGCATCCCGACGTCGCGCGCCAGCGAACCCGGATGGCAGGAGACATACACGATCCGCCGCGGCGCCATCCGCGCGATCACCGGCACCATCTCGCGCGCCCCGGCACGCGGCGGATCGAGCAACACCCGGTCGTAACGTTCGCGCAGCCACGGGCTCGCCTCGTCCGGCTCGAACAGGTTGCCCACCACGTGGCGGGTGTTGGTGATCTCGTTGGCCTGGGCCGAGGCCTTGCCCCGGGCCACCATCGCTTCGTCAGCCTCGACGGCCGTCACCGATCCGGTCGGCCCCGTCGCCCTTGCCAGCGGCAGGGAAAAGTTGCCCAGCCCGGCAAACAGGTCCAGCACCCGGTCGCCGGGCTGCACGTCCAGCCAATCGATCGCCTGCTCCACCATACGGCGGTTGATGTCGGCATTGACCTGGACAAAATCCTGCGGCGAGAAGCGGATCTCGACATCGAACGGATCGAGGCGGTAGGACGGGTACACATCACGCGCCCCCTCCTCCAGAGGCACCAGCGTGTCCGGACCGCCGGCCTGCAGGAAAATGGCGAAGCCGTGCTCGTCGGCGAAAGCGCCCAGCCGGGCGCGATCGGCCTCGGACAACGGCTTCATGTGGCGGAAAGCCAGGGCACAATGACCGTCACCGCAACCGACCTCGACCTGCGGGATATCCCGGCGCGCCGACATGCCTCCGATACATTCGGCCAGCGCGGGGAGCTTTTCTCCCACCCTTGGGTCGAGCACCGGACAGGTGTCGATATCCGCGATCAGGGAACTACCGAGTTCGCGAAAACCGACCAGCACGCGCCCCTGCTTGCGATTGAAGCGCACGCCCAGTCGCGCCATGCGCCGGTAGCCCCAGACCGACCCGGAAAGCGGCTCGAGAATCCGCTCGGGCTCGACCCGGCCGATCCGCTT
This sequence comes from Guyparkeria sp., assembly GCF_041687595.1. Taxonomy (NCBI): domain Bacteria; kingdom Pseudomonadati; phylum Pseudomonadota; class Gammaproteobacteria; order Chromatiales; family Thioalkalibacteraceae; genus Guyparkeria; species Guyparkeria sp. Next base: position 6,583 of record NZ_JAWLBP010000023.1, read on the forward strand.
TAACTGCTCGAACAGCGCCGCCTGCTTGTGGCGCACCTGGGCCTCCGGCGCGAGGTGCTGCATGGCGCAGCCGCCGCAGACATGAAAGTGCGAACAACCGGGTTCGACCCGCTCGGGGCTGGGCTTATCCACGGCCACGGCATCACCCAGGTCGAAATGACGACGCTGGTCACGGTAGACGAAGCGCACGTCCTCCCCCGGCAGGGCCCGGCCGATGAACGTGGCTTTGCCATCCACGTGGGCCACGCCCCGCCCCTCCAGGGTCAGTGACTCGATATGGGCAGGAAACTCGCCCTGAGGTAGTTGCTTGATGCGCTTGCGTCGCGCCATGGAATTCACTCTCGGGATCCGGAGACGAGCTGACGCTCCGGGTTCAACGGGGTTCGGTCGGTGGACAAGGACGTTGCACGGCCCGGACGAGGGCGCGGGCCTGAGCCACGGAACCATTGGCGCTTTCAAGCCGGCGGGACGGCTGATCCTTCAGGGCATCGCGAACGGTGAAGCGCGCGAAGGGCGCCTCCCCGGCTCGCACCTCGACCGGCACATCCGAGCCGGACGCCCTCACCAGTTCACGCGCGGCCGGCTCGCTCAGTCGCAGGTGAACGACGGCGCCTTCGCCAGTGGGCACGAGGCGCACGGCCTCGACCCGCTCGCCGCACAGGTGGAAAACGGACATGGCGGACGAGGGCGCATCCGCATGGGCGGAGGTGACCACGACCCACAACGCCAGGAAAACGGGCACCGCCGCTCGCATCCTCAGCCGGCCGGGAAGACCCCGGTGGAGAGATAGCGGTCACCACGATCGCAGACAATGGTCACGATCACGGCGTTTTCTACTTCGGCGGATACCTTTAGCGCGGCGGCCATGGCCCCGCCGGAGGAGATACCCGCCATCACGCCCTCCTCACGGGCCAGTCGGCGAGTCATTTCCTCGGCCTCCGGCTGGCTGATGTCGAGGGTGCGGTCGACGCGGTCGGGCTCGAAGATGCGGGGCAGGTACTCCCTCGGCCAGCGGCGGATGCCGGGGATCTGCGCACCTTCCCCCGGCTGGACCCCGACGATCTGCACGTCCGGGTTTTGCTCCTTGAGGTAGTGCGAGGTGCCCATGATCGTGCCGGTAGTACCCATCGCGGAGACGAAATGCGTGATCCGCCCCTCGGTCGCCTCCCAGATTTCCGGGCCAGTGGTCAGGTAGTGGGCCCGGGGGTTGTCCGGGTTGGCAAACTGGTCGAGGACCACGCCCTCACCACGAGCGGCCATGTCCGCGGCAAGATCTCGCGCACCTTCCATGCCCTCATCCCGGGAGACCAGCTTGAGCTCGGCGCCGTAGGCGGCCATGGACTGCCGCCGCTCTATCGACATGTGCTCGGGCATGATCAGGGTCAGCCGGATGCCCAGTGTCGCGGCCACCATCGCCAGGGCGATCCCCGTGTTGCCCGAGGTGGCCTCGACCAGCCGGTCACCGGGCTTCAGATCGCCGCGCTCGATGGCCCGGGAGATCATCGAATGCGCCGCCCGGTCCTTGACCGATCCGGCGGGATTGTTGCCCTCGAGCTTGCCGAGGATCACGTTCCCGCGGGCCGCACCGGCCTCGTCCAGACGCTGGATGCGGACCAGCGGCGTGTTACCGATCAATTGATCAAGACGGTGACCTAACATACGCTTTGCCGGCTGATTGCAGATGAAATGTCTTCGGCGGCGGGACTACCGAAAAACCCGGCCTCCGAGTATGCCACAAACCACAAGGTCCGCCGGTGAACCCACGCCCCCTCAAACAGCGCGCAACCGGACGTCGACGCCAGTTCGGCGCCTCGATGATCCCGCTGCTGCTTGCCCTGGCCGTTCTCCTCGGCCCGCCGGCGCTACTCCTGCTCGAGCCGCGATTCGGCCACCTGGTCCCGGGGGATTCCGCATTGCAGCGGCTGGCGACAGCCTGGGTCGCGCTGTGGGCAGCGTTGATGCTGGCTGCCGCGGTAACGTGGTGGGCCGGACGACGCCGTCAACGGAAAGAGGGGCCTCCCCTCGCCTTGCCGCCCGAGACGCGCCACACACCCTCCGCTCCGCCGCCGACGCCGAGGAGCCGGCCGGCCGAGGACATGCAGCTGACCACTGGCTCGGTCCTGGAACTGGTCAACCAGCAGTGGGTGACGCCACTGGGCCATATCCGCTCGGCCGTCGACTCGCTGGCCTCACTGGAACGGCGCCTCAGCCAGTGCGCGCCGCCCGCCTCGGTCGACCAGCAGGAGCCGGCACGCTCTCTGCAGCTCATGCGGCACGCCAGCCACCGGCTGCGCATTTCCATCGAGAACATCATCGACTACCACGAGATCTCCGCGGGTCGGCTCAAGCGCACCGACGGCCGCGTCAACCCGCGCACCACCGGCGAGGACATGGTTGCCGACTGGCAGACCACCGCCCAGAGCGACGGCGAGGTGCTGCAGTTCATCGGCTACCAGGACCTGCCAAGGGAAATCGCCCTCGACCCGCAGATGCTGCGTCGCCTGCTCGACCGGCAGCTCAACGAAGCATTGTGCATCGGCCACCTCAAGGAGCCGGCGGTCATCTTCCAGATCGAGGACGAATACACCACCGAGGGCGGCGACAGCATCGGTCGATTCCGCCTGACGGTGGACGGGCGCTCCCAGGACCACTCCTTCGGCCGCGAGGCACTCACCGCCAGGCTTGGGCAGAGCCTGTCGGACTCGCTCGGTGACCTCCTGGTCGACGACCTGATCGACATCTGGATCATGCGCTCCGTGGGCAAGCACCTGGGCGCCACGCTGGAGGTGCTCGACACCGGGAACGGCCGCACGGGCCTGTCCGCCGTGTTCGAGGCGCCGGTACTGACCGGGGAGCCCGAACCGGGCGAACTGCTCTCCGGCAAGCTCTGCGGCGTGGTCTGCGCCTCCGCCCAGCATCGCCGGGCGTGGCAGGGCAATCTCGCCTCCCTCGGCGCGGACATCCAGGTCGAACCGGACTTCGGTCAGCCGGTCGACCTGTTGTTTCTCGACGAGCGGATCGTCGAACGACACCACAAGGATCCTGCCTTCAGCGAGTGGGTCAAGCTCGCCGGTCGAGTCGTCGGCCTCGCGAGCCGCCTGACGATCCGGGGGCGTCCCGCCGGGCCACTGCACTGGGCCGATTTCACCCTGCCCCTGTTCATCCGGGGGCGCGCCCTGGCCGCCTCGCTGGAGCGTATTCTCGACACCGCCGGACCAGCTCCCGGCAAGTCCCAGCCGAGGCTGGCGCCGAAGCCCGACCGGCCGGATGTCGCCCGCCAGGCCCAGCCCCGGCCACAACCACGTCAGGCACGATCGTCGGCATCGAGCCGCCATGCCCTGTATTCGTTTGCCGGGCGCACGGCACTGGTGATCGACGACGATCCGGTCTACCTCGCCCACCTGACGCAGACGCTCGGTGAACTGGGCTTTACCGTGCTCGAAGCCGGCAACGGCAAGCAGGCCCTGGAAGTGGCCGACCACGCGGACATCGACATCGTCTTCACCGACATGCACATGCCGGACATCACCGGCGCCGGGGTCGCCCGCATACTGAAGAAACGGGCCCGCCACCTGGAAACCCCGATCATCGCGATTACCGCCAACCGCCAGGGCAACGTCCACCAGGATCTGCTCAACAGCGGCATCGAGCGCGTCCTGACCAAACCGGTCACCGCCGGCGAACTGCTCAGCGCCGTGGGCGAGTTCTTCCCGCTGCACAACCACACCCGCGCCACGCCGGCATCGGAGCGCCCGGCGGCAACCCGCGACCCATTCCTCACTCGCCTGTTGCTCGACGAACTGCCCGGCTATCGGCGCCTGCTCACCGAGCAGGCCGACGACCCTGATGCGCTCCGCCATGCGGCCCACAAATTGCGCGGGGCGGCGGCCTGCTGCCGGGAGACCGCCCTGCAGGAACGCGCCGGCGTCCTCGAAACGGCCCTCGATCAATCCCAGGACGCCAACCGCATCCGCGGGCTGATCGACGAGCTGCTCGACAGCATCCACGACATCGAATCCACCCCGGTCCCCGATGGGAACGACCGGTCCAGGGAAACGGCCCGAAACATCAGCGACTGCTGATTCCGATCCCGTCGATTCGTTGCTAGGATTGACCTGACAGGGGGCGCATCGCCCCGCCCTGCCCGGGACTGGGCAGGCGGTTCTCAGGGAAGGTGACGACAGGATGCAAGCGGACAGCCAGGTCCATGCCGGCGCAGGGAAACAGGACACGATCGTATTCCTCTGCGATGCCCAGGGGCAGGTGCTCAGCGCCAGCCCGCGTGCCGGCGCGTTGTTCCCGGACAGCCCGGCGGGGCGCCCGTTGCGGCTGGACACGGCAAAGAACTTCGAGCTGGATGAGCCGCAGGCGCTGTGGGCGGCCCTTGCCAGCGGCCTGGAGACCGTGCTCGCCGCCCGCCTCGACGACGTTGGGATCCGCCTGCGCATCACGCCCCTCGGCGAGGACCGGCGCCTGGTGCTCCTCGACGACGCGCACCGCCCGGTCGCGCATACCGATTCGCTTACCGGCCTGCCCGATCGCAGCGTCATGATCGCCCGTATCCGGCAGGTGCAGGAGGAACGCCAAAGCGGCTACCGCCTGCTATTGGCCGACATCGACCGCCTAAAGACCGTCAACGACTACCTGGGCAACCGGGTGGGCGACCATCTCATCCGGGAACTGGCCACCGGCATGCGAATGCGGCTGCCGCGGGAAGCCTTCATCTCGCGCTGGAGTGGTCACGAGTTCATGCTGCTGATCCCCCCGGACCTGGCCGCGGACACCGCCCGCATCGCCGAACAGGTCCGGGAGATCGCCCGGGGCATCCGGCTCAATGGCGATGCGCACCGGATCGGCACCGTGACCCTGAGCATGGGGCACGCCGCCGTGGATGCCGGCGAGCCGGCGCATTTTTCCGGCCGCGACCCGCTCAGCGCGATCAACGCCGCGGTATACCAGGCCAAGCGTAGCGGCCGCGACCGGGTGGTGGACGCCGACCATCTGCGCCAGCCTTCGGTCTACATCACCGCAGGCGCCCTGGACCGGGCCCTTCACGAAGGCCGGATCGTCGCCGCCAGTCAGCCGATCGTGGACCTGGAGTCCGGCGAGCAGGTCGCCGACGAATCCCTGGCACGGATGATCACCCCCGATGGCGACGTGATCCCCGCACAGCACTTCATAGAGGCGGCGGCTCGGCTGCAGATCGCCCACCGCATCGACTACCAGATCATCCACCAGACGATCTCGAACTGCGTATCCACCATCGGACATCGCCCGATGGCGCATTTCGTCAACATATCCGGCGACTTCCTGCAGCACCCCGAGCTGATGGAAGACATCATCCGGGCCGCCCAGACCGCCTGCGACTGCGTGGGAGACGGCCCCGGGCAAACCAAGCCACTGGTTCTCGAGATGACCGAACGGGAAGTGCTCGACGACACCGGCCATGCCCTCGAGGCCCTGCGGCCGTTGATCGATTTCGGTCTGCGCCTGGCACTCGACGACTTCGGCAGCGGCTACTCCTCCTACCGCTACCTCCTCGACATGCCGTTCACGTTCCTCAAAATCGAAGGCGCCCTGGTCGAACACATCCACGACAACACCCGGGCACGCAAGATCGTCCAGCACATCCAGGCCATGGCGAACGATCTGGGTCTGACCACCGTCGCCGAGTTCATCGGCGACCAGCGCACCGCCGACATCCTGCGCGACATCGGTGTCGACTGGGGACAGGGCTTCCATTTCGGTTACCCGGAAATCGTCCGCCCCGCGGGTCTGGCCGAGAACCGGGCGGCCCGCCGGGCCTGAAGCGGCGCCGGGCTTTCTCCGGTCCCGGAAATGCGCTATGCTTCGCGCCCTGATTCGGAGTGTAGCGCAGCCTGGTAGCGCACCTGCATGGGGTGCAGGTGGTCGGGGGTTCGAATCCCTCCACTCCGACCAACAAGAAAACGCAGAAGGGCCGCCCGTTGAGGGCGGCCCTTCTGCGTTTCGGCCCCGAATGTTCCGCCCCGCACCCACTCGCCCCGTTTGAACGGGATGACCGAGGGAGCACATGGCGCCTCGAACTCGCCCTCATCGGCCAACTACGCGCCGCGATTTGACTCCCCGCTCCACCCGCCATTAAATCGGTGGAAGCAGTCGCCGCCCTGCTGCGGCGATCGCCCGGTTCGCGGAAAAGGAGATTCACGTGGCAAACGGAAATGACCCCAACCAATCACTGGCCGTCCTTATCGACGCCGACAACGCCAATCCCGGCATCGTCGACGGTCTGATGGCCGAGGTGGCCAAGATCGGCATTGCCAGCGTCAAGCGCATCTACGGCGACTGGACCACGCCCCACCTCGGCAAGTGGAAGGAAGTACTGCTGGATCATTCGATCCAGCCCATTCAGCAGTTCCGCTACACCGTGGGCAAGAACGCCACGGACAGCGCCATGATCATCGATGCGATGGACCTGCTGTACACGAACCGCTTCGACGGCTTCTGTCTCGTCTCCAGCGACAGCGACTTCACCCGTCTCGCCGCCCGCCTGCGCGAGTCCGGGCAGAAGGTCTACGGCATCGGCGAACGAAAGACACCCAAGCCTTTCGTCTCCGCCTGTGATCGCTTCATCTACACCGACGTGTTCACGACCCCCCAAGAGGAAGACGTCACCGAGGCGCACAGACCGCAAGGCAAGAAGGAACTCCGCGGAAACACGGCGCTGGTCCGGTTGGCACGAGCAGCGATCGAGGCAACCTCGGACGAGAACGGCTGGGCGAACCTCAGCCCGGTCGGCAGCTACATGAACAAGACCGCCAACGACTTCGACCCGCGCAACTACGGCTATACCAAGCTCAGCTCGCTGTTCGAGGCCATCGGCCTGTTCGACATCGAGCGACGTGACAACGGGGTGTTCGTACGGGATACCCGTCGGCGGGCGAACGGATCGACCTGAGACAACCTGTCGAGGACCCGCCTGATCTACGACGCAAAGGACCTGGCAAGCCGCCCCCCTCAATTGCGCGCCACCCGGCGAGCATCGGGCCAGAAGGAGAGCGCGCCGTTCGACACTGGACCATATCTGCCCAAAGACATATCGTGTCCACCGTTCCATCGCGCCCCTCGGGGCGCATTCCGTTTTTTCGCGATGGAGTGCGGACATGCCGACAACAAGCCTTTCGCTGGCCGATCGCCAGATATTTCCCGACTTTTTCCCCGAGGATCTCATCGCTCAGGCTCGTCTGCGGCAACTGGGCCGAGGCGAAGGCCTTTTCAAGATGGGCGAATCCGTCCGCCACGTGATCTTCGTTCTGCAGGGCCAGCTCAAGGCAGTGCGCACTGATCCGGAGGGAACCGAGTGCGTGATGCTGCGGGCGGGCAAAGGCGAGTTCTTCGCCGAATCGTCCCTGATCACCATGAGCTACGCCTGCGATGGGGTTGCCATGAAACCGACGCGCGTCGCCCTGCTGCCGGTTGATGCCGTTCAGGACGCGATGGCCTCCCAGGGGCCCTTCGCCGGCGCAATGTTCGGCCTTATCGCGGCACAGGCCAGGAAGCAGTGCTCCCGGCAGGAACGGCTTCGGCTGAAGAAGGCCCGTGATCGCATCGTCCACTACCTGGCCTGCGAGACTGCGCCGGGCCAACACGTCGAATTGAAAGTGCCCATGAAGGAGTGGGCCTGCGAACTCGGCCTGGAACCGGAAACCCTGTATCGCACGCTGGCCGACCTGCAATCCGAAAGTTGCCTCGAACGTGACGGGCGACGCCTGCGCCTGGTTCCCCGGGCCACGGAACCCACGACATGATCTGAATCATGTTTCTTCCTTTCCTCCTGACGTAGCTTCCAGCGCCGGACCACGAAAAACAACCAACGGGTCCGGAACCATTCCAGGAGGAAGGAAAAGCATGAAACGAACACTACTGGCCACGTCCATCGCCGCCACGCTCGCCGTCTCCAGCACGCCGGCCTTCGCCGACAGCGAGGTGGAAGAACTGCGCAACACCGTCGAGCGGCTGATGGAGCGGATCGAGACGCTGGAGGCGCGGGAGGAGCGCGGCGAACGGGTCGCGAGCCGCACGGCCGGCGAAGGCTCCGGCACGGTAGAACCGATGAACGAGGGCGAGAAGCTCTCCATCTACGGCGGGGTCCACCTTTCCGTCGACCACAACTCCGGGGATTTCGGCGACGGCAGCAAGGGCACCGGCCTGAAGAGCAACGCCTCGCGGCTGGGCTTCAAGGGCGCGATGCCGACCCTGCTCGACGGCACCGACCTGTTCTACAAGGCCGAAGTGCGCTACGGCGCCGCGGACGAGGTGGACAACGAGATCGAGTGGCGCGAAGCCTATGCCGGCATGCGCGGAGGCTGGGGCAGCCTGCGCGCCGGGCGGCTGGGCGTTCACTACAAGAGCACCTACACCAAGATCGACCCCTGGACCGACAACGCCCCGCAGGCGCGACAGTCCAAGGGCAAGCAGGGGGTCTCGGCCTTTCACTCCAGCTACTTCAACAACGCAATGGAATACGTCACCCCGCGATTCAACGGCGTGCATGGGGCGGTCTGGTATTCGACGCAGTTCGACGGCGAGGATGCGGACATCCACAACGCCGGCGGACCGCTGGCCAACTTCAGGGGCGGTGACGCCATGGGCGCCGGCCTGCGTTACGGGGGCGAGGGCCTGCGGATCTCGGCAGACGTGATCGACATCGACGCCGACGATGTGCTCGACGACCGACTGGCCAATGACACCGGCTGGCAGGTCTCGGCACGCTACCGGACCGGGCCGTTCACCGTCGCCGGGCTGTACGAGGACGTCGAGGACATCGGCCTGGGCAAGAACCTGTTCATCAACGGCATCTACCGGATCGGTCCGACCCGCCTGATCGCCAGCTACGGCCGTAACCGTGACGCGGAATACTGGAATGACCGCGACATCGACACCTGGAGCCTGGGCGCGAAGTACGACCTGACCGACAAGTCGGAGCTGTTCGCCGCCTACGTGACGCGTGACGAGGGCGACGACCGCTACAACACCATCACGGTCGGCGTGAATGCCAAGTTCGGCGCATCGATCTGGTAACCCCTGGCGCGGGGCGTGCCGTGGGGCAGCCCCGCTCGTCGGCACACAGGCAACAGAGCAATCCACATGAAAGCAATCCAATCCCTCGGGCTCCTGATGGCCCTGATTCTGGCCCTGGGCGTGGCCTCGGCGGCTCAGGCGAAACCCGGATTCATCGTCGACTCGGTCTGGCTGGAGGAAAACATCGACCGTGACGATGTCGTGGTCATGGAGGTGCGCTACCACCCGCACCGGTACTTCACCGTCGGGCATATTCCCGGCGCGGTGCAGGTCCAGCGCTTCAAGGACCTCGGCGACAACGACGCCACCCCGCTGATGCGCTTCCCGTCGCGCGAGACCTTCCAGGCCCGCTTGCGCGAATGGGGCGTGAACGACGATTCCACCGTGGTGGTCTACGACGATTCCCTCACGGCACTCGCCTCCCGGCTGTACTACCTGCTCGAGCTGTACGGCTTCGACATGTCGCAGGTGAAGGTGATGGAAGGCGGTACCACCGAGTGGGAGCTGTTCAACGACCTCTCCAAGGAAGCCGAAAGCCACGAGCCGGGCAACGTCACGCTGTCGGAGGCCGACGACGCCATGTATGTCGAATGGGCGGACGTCTACGACGACGTGGTCTCCCGGCGTGACGAGGATGTCGTGCTGCTCGACGCCCGGCCGGTGGACATGTACACCGGCGAGGTGATCCAGCATTCCATCCGGGGCGGGCACATCCCCGGTGCGATCAACATCGTCAGCCTCGACGGCGCTGACGGTGGCTCGCAGAAGTGGAAGTCGACCGAAGCGCTCGAGGCGATGTACGAGTCCATTTCGGAGGACAAGACGGTCTACGTCTACTGCCACGACGGCTTTCGCATGAGCCTGGCCTACATGCAACTCAAGGCGCTGGGCTACGAGGACGTGCGTCTGTACAACGGCGGCTGGTCGCACTGGGGCAACGCCCTGACCCTGCCGGTCGTCGAGGGCGACGAACCCTACGACGAGGATTACGCGCTCTAAGGGCCCCAAATGACGCTCGCCCACTCTCCCCCTGTTTGCCGGCTCCCGTAGCCGGCTTTTTCTTGGGCGAGCACTCCCTCGGTCCGGCGCGGACGCGGGTCCTCAAGGACCATCGACGAACAAACCCCCCGCCGCGCGACGGTCTCGCGTTACACTCGAGGACTCGGACCAATCCGATTCAACGGGCCGCGACGAGCGTCGCGTACAGCAGGGAGAATGCCGCATGGGAATTGAGATCTGGATCGTGATCGCGCTGGTCGTGATCGCTGTCGTCTACGTCATCTACCTCTACAACAAGCTCACCTCGTACCAGACCCAGTACGAGAACGGCTTTGCGCAGATCGAGACGCAATTAAAACGCCGCCACGACCTGATCCCCAACCTGGTCAACACGGCCAAGGGCTACATGGACCACGAGGCCTCGGTGCTTAAAGAGGTCACAGAGGCGCGTGCCGCCGCCGAAAAGGCAGTGGATGCCGCACATGAGAAGCCGGGAAACCCGGAAACCATGGATCTGCTCTCGCGCGCGGAATCCGCGCTCACCAGTGGCCTGGGCCGACTGAACGCCACCTTCGAGGCCTACCCGGATCTCAAGGCGGATGCGAACATGCGCCAGCTCGCCGAGGAACTGGCCACTACCGAGAACCGGGTCGCCTACGCCCGCCAGGCCTACAACGACCTGGTGCAGAAGTACAACGAGTACCGCCGCTCCTTCCCGCCGGTGGTGATCGGCAAGCTGGTCGGGCATGGTGAGGATGCCCAACTGCTCGAGTTCGAGGACAGCGAGGCCATCCAGAAGGCACCTGAAGTCAGCTTCTGAGTCGGACGCTCATGGATTTTCGCGAACAACAGGACCTCGCTCGACGGCAGACCCGAATACTGGTCGGACTGTACGTGTTGCTACTTCTCGCCGCCGCCGCGACCGTGGGCGGGCTGATGTGGCTCGGGCTGACACTCGGTGAACAGGCACAGGCGGCTCAGGGCAGCGATCCATCCACCATGCCGGTGGACGCAACGTGGGAGGCGTTTGCCTGGGCCGCCGGGCTGACCGGCGGTGGCATTCTCCTGGTCACCCTGTTTCGCTGGTTCACCCGCTCGGATGGCGCCAAGGTGGCACAGTCGCTGGGTGGCCGCGAACTCACCGGTGCGGGCGAAACCAGCCTCAGCCCGGCCGAGCGCCAGTACCTCAATATCGTCGACGAGATGGCGATCGCCTCCGCCATGCCCCGACCGCGTGTGTTCGTGCTCGACCGGGAAGCGGGTATCAATGCCTTTGCCGCCGGCACCAAGCCGGAGAACGCTGCGGTGGCCGTGACCCAGGGGGCACTGGACAATCTCAGCCGTGACGAGCTGGCCGGCGTGGTGGCCCACGAGTTCGGCCACATCGCCAACAGCGATATCAAGCTGTCCGTGCGCGTGGCGGCAATGGTGTTCGGCTTTACCTTCCTGTTCTTCGTCGCCCGCTGGTGGTTCCACGTCGGGGTCGGACCGGGACGGCGAGACGCCCGCCTGCGCATCGCCATGCTGGCAGGTGCGGCGGCCATCGCGCTGGTGGGGCTGCTGACCGTGTTCTTCGGTCGCATCCTGCAGGCGGCCGTCAGCCGCCAGCGCGAGTTCCTGGCCGATGCCTCCGCCGTGCAGTTCACCCGCTATCCCGACGGCCTGAAGAGCGCCTTCGAGAAACTCAAGGGCGGCGCCTCGTCACGAGTGGAGTCCGATGCCGCCGCGGAGATGAACCACGCCTTCCTGTTCCGCGCCGGCGGTGCCCGCCTGTTCGACACCCACCCGCCTCTCGAGGAACGCATCCAGCGGCTGGAAGGGCGATACTCAACCTGACTCCCCGACCGGCCCGTGCCGGTTCCGGCGATCGACGTTGACGACCTTCGGGTGTCGCTCACCTCCCCGGCTCAATCCCAGCGCAACGGACGGATCTCCTCGGGATTGAGCAGCCGGATCTGCTGGACCTTCGGGTCGGGGTGTTCCCGCTCGGGGTCGATCTGCATCAGCCGCAGGACGTACGGCACCATTGCACGGCGAACCGGGTAACGGATCCGCCCGTCGACCATGCCGAAGTCGGCGCCGATCACGGTCCGTTGTGGCTCGGGCAGTTCCGGGTGCACGCCCACTTCCAGCACGACTTCCTCGTGCCAGTCCCTGTCCTCTTTCCCGGGCACGCCCTCCTCTTCGGGCAGTGGGAGGGCCGTTCGCATGCGTGCCAGCACGAAGTCGCGGTATTCCCCGTGACCGTCACTAAATGCCCGCACGTGCCAGCGAAAGCCGCTGTAGACCAGGGTGTGCGGCGAGAGCACCACATCCACCGGCTCGGGACGGTTCATCGACTGGTAGGTGACGGCCACCCGGTGCCCGTTGCTGGCCGCGGCGCTCACCGCACGGAACACGGCCAGGTCCAGCTCGCGCTCCATGGGCCGTAGCACCTCCACGTCAGGCCCGGCCGCCGCCAGCGCGACCACCGGGCTGTCGACGCCGCGCATGGCGGCCAGCACCTCCAGCATTTCCGAGGTCTTTCCCGAGAGCAGCGCCGGCCGGAAATCGGCCGCCGGCTCGTAATACTTGCGTGACTTGTTGTAGACGAGGTTCCCCGGCCGCAGGGACTGGTAGACGGCAAAATCCTTGGAGGCCTGAGCCCGGCTGATGCCGAAGCTCTCGGTCAGCGCACCGGTGCGCACCCAGCCGGTGAGCAGCAGGGTGCATTCGAGCAGCTTGAGCCTCTGGCGCAGGTCCCACTTCAAGGCGTCGATGGTTTCATTGGCAGTGTCTGATGGCTTCATGGCCTCCATTGTCCGCCCCCGACCATGCGTGTCAATTAAATTGACGTGATTTTGTTGACACGTCTCTTTTGTATGCATACTCTCTGGACATGCCACTTTTGTAGGCATTCAACCAATGGGGGAAGCGAGCATGCATACCTACGCCGATGAAGTGATCGAATTCTGGGCCAACGTGTTCCGTGCCTGCCGGCTGTCCGGCACGGGCCTCGACCTGGAGGAATTCCTCGAGAGTCCGCGGGAGCATCTCGACCACCTGGGCCTAAACGATGCATTGGAGATGCTCGCCAGCGGTCACCTACCCCTGTTGCCGGAACAGGCGGCCGTGCGCAGGGAAATCGATGCGCGATTTCCTCTGCCCGCCGTTCCGGAGCGGAGCTCGCCAGCCTCGCGTCCGCCACTTGGGCCTCCCGCCTTTCTCGCTGCCGCGACCTGAGCGAAGAACACCCGACGCCTGGGACATCCCCCGGGGGTGGGCGCTATCGCGGCCTTCACGAGCGGGGCTCGCTCCCGTGATGATGGCCGACGCCCTCCGCTCGACCATCGGCCTCGCGTATAGTTGGGCTATCCCGCCCACTTCGGATCAACGATGCCATGGACGCGACCAACTCGTTCATCCTGATAGGCGCCCTGCTGCTGTTCACCAGCATCCTGGCGGGGATGGCGTCGTCGCGCTTCGGCTTTCCGCTGCTGCTGATCTTCCTCGGCGTGGGCATGCTCGCCGGGCAGGACGGCATCGGTGGGGTGGAGTTCGAAGACTTCCAGACCGCCTTTCTGATCGGCAATATCGCGCTGGCGATCATCTTGCTCGACGGCGGGCTGCGCACGCATATCCGCACCTTCCGCGTGGCCTTGCGCCCCGCCCTGTCGCTCGCGACCGTCGGCGTGATGATCACCGCGGGGGCCATGGGTGCCCTGGCCACTTGGCTGATGGGCTTCGACTGGTATTACGGCCTGCTGATGGGGGCGATCGTCGGCTCGACGGACGCTGCGGCGGTGTTCTCGCTACTGAAGGGGAGTGGAACGCGGCTGAACGAGCGGGTGGGCTCGACGCTGGAGATCGAGTCGGGGATCAACGACCCGATGGCGATCTTCCTCACCATCACGCTGCTGGAGGTAATCAGCGGTGGGCAGTCGCTGGCTGACCCCTGGATCCTGGTCTTTTTGCTGCAACAGTTCGGCATCGGCGCGGTGCTGGGCGTGGTGTTCGGCTTTATCCTGCGGGAGGTGCTGCGGCGCATCCAGCTGGCCGAGGGGCTCTACGCCCTGCTGATCGCCTCGGGCGGGCTACTGTCATTCGCCATCATCAACGGGCTGGGCGGCAGCGGGTTTCTCGGGGTGTATCTGACTGGGCTGGTGATCGGCACGGCGAGAAACCGCGGCATCTTCCACGTCCTGCGCATCATGGACGGGCTGGCCTGGCTAGCACAGGCGGGGATGTTCCTGATCCTGGGTCTGCTGGTCACGCCCAGTGCGGTGGTGGACAACATCGTGCCCGCACTGATCCTCGCCTTCGCCCTGCTGCTGGTCGCCCGGCCCGTCGCCATCGGCATCGGGCTGTGGCCGTTCCACTTCAGCTGGCGAGAGACCACCTTCATCGCCTGGGTCGGCCTGCGCGGTGCGGTGCCGATCGTGCTGGCCCTGTTCCCCATGATCTACGGCATCGACGGGGCGGAGATCTTCTTCGAGATCGCCTACGTGGTGGTGATCACATCCTTGCTGATCCAGGGCAGCAGCGTCTCGCTGGCCGCCCGGCTGCTCAAGGTGGAACTGCCGCCAGCCCCCGAGCCGAAGCAGCGCACCGACCTGAACCTGCCGATCGAACCCCGACTGGAGATGGTGCAGTTCGTGGTCGGCGAGCACACGGATGCCCACGGCGCCGGGCCGGAGCGGATGCCCTTCGGCGAGTCGGTGACCATCGCCGGCGTGGTGCGCAATCTCGCGCTGCGAAAGCCCGAACCCGGATTCACCTTCCAGCCGGAAGACATCGTGCTGACCATCATCCCCGAGGACATGATCGCTGATCTCAACCGGTTCTTCTCTGGCGAGCGGCGCAAGACCACGGCACTGGTCGAGGGAACCTTCTTCGGCGCCTTCTCGCTGCGCGGCGGGGCGAAGGTCGCGGATCTCGCCGCCGTCTACGGCATCCAGCCGCCCGAGGAACTGCGCGAGGCGACCCTCGACGAGGCCATCAAGGCCCTGCTGCGCAATCCGCCAGTGGTAGGCGATTCGGTCGAACTGGATCGCGTGCGCCTGACGGTGCGCGAGATGGACGGCCCGACCATCACGCAGGTGGGCCTGAAGTTCCGCCAGTAGGTGCCCGCACCCGCCTCGGGCGGCAGGGGCCTCAGTCGTCGGCCAGCTCCAGGATCGACCCGACGATATCGCTCATGGTGACGATGCCGGCCAGCTCGTCGTTGCGCAGCACGATCACCCGGCGGATGCCCTGGGAAACCATCAACCTGGCCGCGTACTTGACCTCCATGCCCTCGGGCACCGAGATGGCCGGCTTGCTCATCACGTCGTAGACATTCGCCAGATCGATGTCCCCTTCCTCGGCGACAATGGTCTTGAGCATGGAGGTGTAGGTGAGGATGCCGAAGGCGTCATGGGCATGGGCCTTCTCCACCACCAGGGCCTTGACCCGGCAGCGACGCATCTCGCGCAGTGCCTCGCGCAGGCTCGCCATCGGCGAGATGGTGGCCACGTCCGTGACCATGATGTCCCCCACCAGGCGGGGTGTCTGCTCAGATGTCATCTTTCACGCTCTCCTGGAATCGTTGCACCTGTCCGGTCTCGATGCCGGCGATATGCTCCAGCGGCACCGTGAACACGACGCCCTTGGAATGCTCCTTGAGTTCGAGTTCGTGGGTCAGGGCCTTCATCACCTTCAACGACAGCGATCGCTCGAGGACGAACAGTAGGACCGACTGGCTTCCCTCGTAGGTCAGGCCGAAGAAGGTCTTCTTCTCCTCGGCACCGATGCCGCGGGCATTGAGCAGGGTAACCCCGCCCGCACCGGCCTTCTTGGCCACGTCGATGGCGCGCTCCTCCATGTCCTCGGCGAGCATGGCGACCAAAACCGAAAACTTCATGATTCCACTCCTTCTCCAGTCGATTCGTCGGACGCGGCTCGGCGCACCCGGATCCGGTAGGCAAGATCGGCCACCGTGGCGTAGGCAAGCACCGTCACGATGGGAAATATCGAGGCAAAGGCGATCAGGCCAAAACCGTCGATCAGTACATTCCGCCCCTCGATCTGCGTGGCCAGACCGATGCCCAGCGCGGTGACCAGCGGCACGGTCACCTCGGAGGTGGTCACCCCGCCCAGGTCGTAGGCCAGGGCGATGATGTAGCGCGGGGCGATCAGGGTGAGCAGGATCACGAGCAGGTAGCCGCCCATCACGTAGTGGTGGATCGAGTCGCCGGCAAGGATGCGATGCACCCCGATGGTGATGCCGATGGCCACCCCCAGCGCCACCAGCATGCGGATGACACTGGCGCGGATCTCGCCGCGGGCGGCCTGCTCGGCCTGGTCGCCGATGGCGATCAGCGCCGGCTCGGCCATGGTGGTGGCAAAACCGATGGCAAACGCGAACAGGTAAAGGAAGACGACGTTGTCGCGGGCGATGAGTTGTTCGGCCATGCGCTCGCCGATGGGAAACAGGCCCAGCTTCAATCCCAACACGAAGGCGTACAGCCCCAGGACGACCAGCAGGAAGCCGACAATCACGCGCCTGGCGTGCGGAATGCGCTGGCGCAGGACCACCAGTTGAAAGAAAAGCACGGCGGCAATGATGGGCAACACGTCGCGCACGGTGGTGAGCAGGTCGCCGAGGATCGCGCTGACGCCCAGCCTCACCTCTTTTGCGCCGGCCTCCGCGTCAAAGCCGGCGGCCGAGGCCGACAGATCAACCTCGAGAATCTCGAACACGTAGATGCCGTAGGCCTGCACGGTGATCATTGGCACCATCACCGCCAGCGCCACCAGGCCGAAGCCGTCGGCGAGCACGCTGCGCCCGCTGATCGACGCGGCCAGCCCCATGCCCAGCGCGGCGATCAGCGGCACGGTGACGATGTTGGTGGTCACGCCGCCGGAGTCGTAGGCCAGCCCGACGATTTCCGGCGGAGCGAACCAGGTCACCGTAACCACGAGCAGGTAGCCACCGATCATGAACCAGTGCAAAGGCAGACCCAGCACCGTGCGCATCACGCCCAGGGCGACCACCAGCCCCACCGAGGAGGCGATGATCAGGCGCAAGGTGAGCGACTCGATGTGGCCGTTGCTGATGGCCTCGGCCTGTTGTGCCACGGCGATCAGGGCCGGCTCGGCGATCACTGCCGCAAAGCCGAACGAGAAGCCGAATGCCAGCAGCAGAGGCAGCGAGCCGCGCCGGGCGAAGGCGTTCGACAGACTCTTGCCGATGGGGAAGATGCCCATCTCCAGCCCCTGGAGGAACAGCGCCACGCCCACCACGACGATGGCCAGACCGACGACGATACTGCCCAGCCCCTCAGGCACGCTCTGCAACACCAGCCACTGGAAAACTGCCACCACCACGATGATCGGAAGCAGGTTCCGTCCCGCGTGCAGCAGGGTTTCCCAGAAGATGCGGAGATCGGTCAAGCGCAGGCTCCCTTGCCCCGGCGGACGTCTGCGGTACGAATACGACGCGGCTAACATCGTAGTGTTATCTTTGCCGGAAAGCCAAGACGGACCGAGGAGCCTCCATGACCAAGCCCCACCCGATACTGATCGCCAGCGACCTGTCGGAAAACAGTGATCTGGCGATGACACGCGCTCTGCAGCTAGGCCTGGCGTCAGGCACCCCGCTGATCGCGCTGAACGTGATCCAGGAAGAACCCCTATGGTGGGTGGTCAAGAGCGGCGATCTCGACCCGGACGAACTGCGCCGCGACCTGCTTCGCGAAGCAATGGCGAACCTCAAGGACCAGGCCCGGCAGGGAGCCAAGGCGCTTGGCGAAGCGCCCCCCGAGATCGACGCACATGCCCGCCTGGGCCGAACGGCCGAGGTGGTCGCCGAGATGGCCGACAGCCGGGACTGCAGCCTGATCGTCATCGGCGCCCACGGCCGGCACGCGGTGCGGGACTGGTTCCTCGGCACCACCGCGGAGAAGATCGTCCGCGAGAGCACCGTCCCCGTGCTGGTCGCCAAGTCCGAACCCACCCACGCGTACCAGAAGGTGGTGGTGGCGATCGATTTCTCCGCGCCCAGCGAGGCGGCTTTGGAAACCGCCCTGGCCTGGGCGCCGCGTGCACAATTCACGCTGGTGCACGCCTACGAGACCTGGTTCGAGACCTACATCGACGCGAATACCTACGAGCGCATCCGTCGCGAACAGGAAGAAGCGCTCGCCGACCGCCTGCGCGAGTTCGCCGCGGCCGCCGGCGTCACCAGTGACCATGAACCGGAGTACCGCGTGATCGCCGGCCACCCCGGCACCACGGTCGTGGACGCGGCGAACGACGCCCATGCCGACCTGACCGTCTGCGGCACCCAGGGCTCGACCGGCGTCCGTCACCTGATGCTAGGCAGCGTCGCCCAGCACATCCTGCGCGAATCCAAGCGGGACGTGATGACGGTACTGAGACGGGAAACCGGGATCTAGCCCGGACGAATCCGGATACCACGCCAGGGACGGCTTGATTCGAGCCACTCTCACGAAGGCACGGGGAGACACAGAAATGCTCATCTACAGCCACCCGGTCTGCCGCCGGCACGAGAACGCCCCCGACGTGTTTGCGGGGCACCCGGAGCGCCCGGAGCGACTGGATGCCGCCGAGGCCGCCATCGGACGACTCCCGGCGGACCGCTACCGCCGGGTCGAGGCGCCCGCCGCGGAGCAGGCCGACTACGAACTGGCCCACGACCCTCGCTACGTCCAGGCGATCTTCGACCAGGCCCCCAGCGAGGGTTTCCTGCGCGTCGACGGTGACACCGCCATGAACCCCTACACGCTGGATGCCAGCCGGCGTGCGGCCGGGGGCGCAATGGCAGCGGTCGACCGCGTGCTCGAAGGCCCGGAACGGCGCGCCTTCTGCGCCACCCGGCCACCCGGCCACCATGCCGGGCCCTGCCGACCGGCCGGCTTCTGCATCTTCAACAACATCGCCATCGCTGCCTATCACGCCATACGGCGGAGGGGTATCGAGCGGGTGGCGATCGTGGACTTCGACGTGCATCACGGCGATGGCACCGAGGAGATCGTCGCCGGCTCGAAACCGGTGCTCTTCTGCTCGAGCTTCCAGCACCCCTACTACCCCCACTCGGGCATCCCGCCGCTGGCGGACAACTGCCTGCCGGCCCCGCTGAGAAACCTCTCGGACGGAGCGGCCTTCCGGGAAGCCATCCGCGAGGCCGGCTGGTTCGAGAGGCTGGCTGCCTTCCGCCCGCAGCTGCTGCTGTTCTCCGCCGGCTTCGACGCCCACAAGGACGATCCACTCAGCGGCACGGTGCTCGTGGCAGACGATTTCGCCTGGATTACCCGCGAGACCATCGCGGCCGTGGGTAAGGACGTGCCGGTCGTCTCCCTGCTCGAGGGCGGCTATCACCTCGAGGCCCTGGAAGACTCGATTTTGGCGCACCTCAAGGCCCTGGATGACGCCTGACCACCCGCCCGAGCTCAATGCACTGGAGGCGGAAATCCGC
>NZ_JAWLBP010000023.1:26198-29618 GCF_041687595.1 Guyparkeria sp.
ACCTCGAGGCCCTGGAAGACTCGATTTTGGCGCACCTCAAGGCCCTGGATGACGCCTGACCACCCGCCCGAGCTCAATGCACTGGAGGCGGAAATCCGCGCCTGCCGGATCTGCGAGCCCTATCTGCCCCTTGGCCCTCGGCCCGTGCTCATCGCCCGACCGGAGGCCCGGCTGCTGATCGCCGCACAGGCCCCCGGCCGACGCGTGCACGAGACCGGCCTGCCCTTCAACGACCCCAGTGGCGAGCGCCTGCGTGACTGGCTCGGGATCGACCGCGAGACCTTCTACCATCATCCGGCCATCGCCATCGTGCCGATGGGGTTCTGCTACCCCGGCACGGGCAAGGGTGGCGACCTGCCGCCGCGGCCCGAATGTGCCGCCACCTGGCGCAGGCCGCTGCTCGCGGCGATGCCCCAGATCGAGACCACCGTCGTCATCGGCCGCTACGCCCTCGGCTGGCACCTGGGCCTCGGCGGAGGCCAACGCGTCACCGACCTGGTCGCCGCCTGGCGTGACTTCGCCCCGGCGCACTTCCCCCTGCCCCACCCCAGCCCGCGCAACAATCGCTGGCTCAAGAACAACCCCTGGTTCGAAGACGAGGTGGTACCCGCGCTGCGCGAACGTGTGCGGGAATGCTTGCTGGCATTCGACTGATACAGGAGAGTCGGTCTTTGCCGGGGCCGCGCGGCGGTACCACAAGAAAAAGGCCCGAGCGGCAAATGCCGATCGGGCCCGGTGCTGTCTGGATTGCTCGCCGCAATGGCGAGTGGATCAGTTCCAGCCGATAAAGGCGGTGGCCGCATCGGCCGCGTCGTAGAGATAGAGGTCGCGGAACATGTGGTCCGACCCGGGCACGACGGTCATCTCGATGTGCTCGTCATCGACTCGACCGGCCATCTTCTCCTCCAGATCGGTGACGGTCTCGTCGGCACCCGCTACCACGACCAGCGTCTCGATCGAGGTCTCGCCGAGCACGGTGGGCGTATCCATGCGCGGGTCATCGCGGTAATAACTCACCACGCTGGCCGCCTCGGCGCGGGTATCCGGACAGTAGATGAAATCCATTTCCATGATCTCGTCACCCTTGCCCTCGTCGACCAGTGCCTCGGCCTTCTCAAGCAGCGGGGCAAGCTCGGTGTCGTAGCTCGACTCGTAATCCTTCGCGTTGTAGCCCTCCGACCAGGTCTGCGGCGCCAGCAGGACGGCCTTCTCCACCAACGGGTCGGCCTGGTCGGCGAGATAGCGCGCCACCTGGTTGCCCCCGCGGGAGTGGCCCAGCACGGCCAGGCGTTCGGCACCTTCGCCCTTGAGCCATTCGACCCAGGCGGCCATCTCGTCGACGGCATCCTCGTGCTTGTGACGATGGGTGCTGTCGCAGTCGTACATGCCTTCGCGCGCATCCTGACCAAGACTCAGGTTGATGGCCAGCGAGTTGTAGCCGGCATCGCGAAGCAGGTCCTGCATGCTGCGCATGATCTCCATCTGGCCGTGTGCCAGGGTGCCGTGGACCATGAGGACCACGCCATCCTCGATGGTGCTACCCGGTGCGGTTTCCATGTGACCCACCAGGGTGAGGTCATCGTGCTCCAGCTCGACGCGATCGG
This sequence comes from Guyparkeria sp., assembly GCF_041687595.1. Lineage (NCBI taxonomy): Bacteria > Pseudomonadati > Pseudomonadota > Gammaproteobacteria > Chromatiales > Thioalkalibacteraceae > Guyparkeria > Guyparkeria sp. The sequence goes on from NZ_JAWLBP010000023.1 coordinate 27,803, forward strand.
CTGCCTGGGCTGCCCCTCCGATGTAGCCGGCGAGCAGCAGCAGGCCGCCCAGGTACTTGAGTATCTTGGTCATGGTGGTCATTCCCTCCCGGTTTGGTGATTGTTATGGAACCTGTGATCGCATCCCGCTGCCATTCAAACCACTGCGGGAAGCGGCCGATCGCGCCTTTCACGTGACAAGCAGGTTCGTTCAGAGGTTCCTTGTCGGGAACAGTCTAGCCGTTCGGACGAGAGGTTGCCGCCCGAATGACGGCACGGCTAGCCATGGCGGACAAAAAAATGGGCAGGCTGTCCCCGAGGGGATCAAGCCTGCCCGCAAAACTCACCGCAGGAGGAGTCGAAGGAAACTCACGACTGAACATCATTGCCAGCCACGGCATGTGACTGGCGACCGAACGGAAAGTTTCCGAAGCAAACGGAAATGCCCATTCGGCGAGGTTGGTTGACTTGCAGTCGTGCCACCGACACTCGGAATGATATCGCGACAGCATGCAAATGCAAACGTTTCGCATTGCCTTTTGCATGACAGGACGATGACAGCCGCCCTCCCGGGTGGTCGCGGGGTATCTCAATGAAAATCCCGCGAACGGGTCGGCAACTCGCCCAGCCACTCGCTGTGATCGACCAGCATGCGGGCGACGAGATGGGCGACACCGTCACGGTGCTGCCATTGGCCGCGCACCTCCAGCAGACGCGCATTGACCACCACCTGCTGGTATTCGGCGACACGGTCCGGCCAGACGATCACGTTGACGGTACCGACCTCGTCTTCGAGCGTGAGGAACACCGTACCCTTGGCCGTGCCGGGACGCTGGCGCATGGTAACCAGGCCGCAGTAGCGCGTGTGCGCGCCGTCGTGCCGGGTCTTGAGCTCGTCGCTGCGTCGCAGGCGCAGCCGCCGCAGTCGATCACGCAGCAGACCCAGGGGATGGCCGTTCAACGACAGGCCCAGTCGCTGGTAGTCGGCAACGATGGTTTCGGCCTGGTTCGGCGCGGGCAGTTCGACGGACGGTTCGGCCACCATTCGGTCGGCCGGCAAGCCGGCCTCGAGGTCCATGTCCGCGGGGATGCCGCTCGCCGACCAGTGCGCCGCGTATCGATTACCTTCCAGCGCGGCGAAGGCGCCGGCATGGGCCAGCGCGCGGCGGTCACGGGCATCCAGGCGCGCCCGGCGCACGCAGTCGGCCACGTCGCGAAAGGCCGCCTGGTCCCGGGCGGCCAGCAGCCGCTCGATTCCGGCAGCGGAGAGGCCGTGAATGCGTCCCAGGCCCAAGCGCAGGGCATGGGTCCGGACGGCATCTCCTGCCTGGGCCAGTGGTTCGAGCGTGCTCTCGCCGTCACTGGCCATCACGCAGGGCGGGCGCACGACCACGCCGTGGCGGCGGGCGTCCTGCACCAGTTGCGAGGGGCCATAGAAGCCCATCGGCTGGCTGTTCAAGAGCGCGCAGTAGAAGGCCACCGGCTCGTGGCACTTGAGCCAGGCCGAGGCGTAGGCGATCACGGCGAAGCTCGCCGAGTGCGACTCGGGAAAGCCGTACTCGCCGAAGCCGAGGATCTGGCGGTAGACGCGATCGGCGAATTCGGCGGCAAAGCCGCGCTCGGTCATGCCGTCGTACAGCTTCTTGCGAAAGTCTTCCAGCGTGCCGCGCTTGCGCCAGGCGCCCAGTGCCCGGCGCAACTGGTCGGCCTCGCCGGCGGAAAACCCCGCGGCCACCATGGCCAGCTCGATCACCTGCTCCTGGAAGATCGGCACGCCCAACGTGCGCCCCAGCACCCGCCGGATTTCCTCGTTGGGATACTCCTCGGGCTCGAGCCC
>NZ_JAWLBP010000024.1:0-27922 GCF_041687595.1 Guyparkeria sp.
GCCGAAACGGCCGAGAAAATCGCGCAATTTCTGGGTCGTGCCCGCCGCACCGGCGACCCGTTCGAGCGCGATCAGCGGCGTGTCCCGCGGGTCGAGCTGATCGAGCTGGTGCTGGGTGTAGTAACCCACCTGCACACCCGGGGCGACGAAGCGGTCCCCCGACAGCCAGGTCGGCCCGCCATCGGCGATGACGCGGATCAGGGTGGTCTTGCCCGCACCGTTCGCGCCCAGCACGCCGATGCGGTCGCCGGCACGGATCTGCAGGGACACATCTTCGATCAGCGGCGTGCCGTCGTAGCCGATCGAGACGTCCTCGAGAGTGACCATCGGGTCCGGGGCGCGTTTGGGCGTCGGGAAGTAGAAGGAGAAATCGTCGCGGTCGGCGTGACTCGCGGCGATGGTCGGCAGCCGTTCGAGCGCCTTGACCCGGCTCTGCGCGGCGCGCGCCTTGGTCGCCTTGGCCCGAAAGCGGTCGATGAAGACCTGCAGGCGTTCGCGCTCCTTGCTGATCTTGTCGGCCAGCGCGGCGTCCTGCGCCAGACGCTCGGCACGCATCGCCTCGAAGTCGCTGTAGTGCCCGGTGTAGAGATTGAGCTTCTGCTTCTCGATATGGGCGATGTGCGTGCAGACGTGATCGAGAAAGTCGCGGTCGTGCGAGACCACGATCAGGGTGCCGGGGTAGTTGACCAGCCAGTCGGCCAGCCAGAAGACCGCGTCGAGATCGAGGTGGTTGGTCGGCTCGTCGAGCAGCAAGATGTCGGACGGCGCGATCAGGGCGCGGGCAAGGTTCAGGCGCATCCGCCAGCCGCCGGAGAAGCTCGAGACGGGGTTGTCGATGGAATCGGCGGCAAAGCCCAGCCCGTCGAGCAGCCGCGCGGCGCGGGCCCGGGCGGTGAACCCGCCGATCGCCTCGAACTCGGGGTAGATCTCGGCCATGCGCATGCCGTCGTTCTCGGCCTCCGCCTCGAGCAGGGCGGCATTCAGCCGGGCGTAGTCGGCGTCCCCGTCGAGGACGTAGTCGACCGCCGAGGTCTCCAGTGCCGGGGTCTCCTGCTCGACGGTGGCCATGCGCTGACCGCCCGCCCACTCGATGTCGCCCGAATCCGGGGCGATCTCGCCCTCGAACATCGCCAGCAGGCTGGACTTGCCGGTGCCGTTGCGCCCCACCAGGCCCATGCGCTGGCCGGGCAGCAGGGTGAGATCGGCATCCTCGAGCAGCAACTGCGTGCCGCGACGAAGGGAGACGGACTTCAACTGGATCATGTGGTCTCCAATCGGGTTCGACGCCGGTTCATTGGCGGCGCCGAAATAAGCATGGCAAGGGGCGCCGAGAGCTTGAACCCCTCTTCAGGCGCCTCAGCGGGGCAACGGAGGTCGGGCTTCCCTTGTGCCTTGCCTCGCGAGCGGAAAATCGCTGACGGGCACAGTTCGACGCGACATCCTGTCGCGGCGATCGGGCCCGAAGGGCCAAGGCACCGGGGTGCCCTTCTTTTCGCCCCCGCAGCCATAACTTGGCTTGGGCAAGCAAGAAAAGGGGCTCGCACGCCCGACGACCCGCTCGAACTGGTCGCCCAACGTACGCTGGCGTGCGAAACGAACCACGCCGCTCGATCAGGGCAGCTACCCGCCCGTGGTGAACAAGCAGAACCCCAAAACCAAAAAGGCCGGGACCCCAAACGGGGCCCCGGCCGGGGAATTTGGTCGGAGTGGCAGGATTCGAACCTACGACCCCTACGTCCCGAACGTAGTGCTCTACCAAGCTGAGCTACACTCCGAAAGACCGTCGACGCACTCGGCGTCAGTGGTCGCGCTGAACGCTGATGTCCGCTAGGGCGGACATCGCTCGGGAGTAGACGCTTTCCGGCAGAACCGTGAGCGCCTGCTTGGCCTTTTCGGCCTCGCGTTCAGCGAGCGCAGAAGTATACGAGAGTGCGTCGGTTTGTTCAACCACCTTGAGCACCTCGTCGATGCGCGCGGCCGACTGCGACTCGATCGCCTCGCGGACAAGCTCCGCGCCGGCCGCATCGGCCCGTGCCATGGCAGTGATCAGGGGCAGTGTGGGCTTACCTTCGGCGAGATCGTCGCCGACGTGCTTGCCGGTCTGCGCCTCGTCGCCGCGATAATCGAGCACGTCGTCGATCAGCTGGAAGGCCACTCCCAGCCGGTAGCCATACTCCCCCAACGCATCCTCGACCGCCTCGTCCCGGCCGTCGAGCACCGCCGCCAGCCGGCAGGCGGCCTCGAACAGCGTCGCGGTCTTGCGACCGATCACGTCCATGTAGCGCGCCTCGGAGACGGCGGCATCACCGATATTCATCAGCTGCATCACCTCGCCCTCGGCGATGCGGTTGGTCGCCGTGGCCAGGATATCCATCACCCGCGGGCGGCCGAGTTCCACCATCATCTGGAAAGCGCGCGAGTAGAGGAAGTCGCCGGTGAGCACCGAGGCGGCATTGCCGAACCGCGCATTGGCGGTATCCCAGCCGCGACGGAGGGTGGACTCGTCGACCACGTCGTCGTGCAGCAGGGTGGCAGTGTGGATGAACTCCACCACGGCCGCCATCTGCGCCGAGTCGGCCAGATCGCTGTCCGCGCCCTGCAGGGCGCGACTGGCGAGCATGTGCAGCAACGGCCGGAAACGCTTGCCACCGGAATGGACGATGTAGCTGCCGAGCTGGTTGATCAGGGCGACGTCAGAGCCGAGCCGGTCCATGATCACGCGGTCGACGGCCTGCATGTCACTGGACGTCAATGCACGGATCTCGTTCAACTGCATGCTCATCGTTTCGCTCGTTCGCTCCATGGTGGGACGCCAAACCCGGGCGGCAGGCCGTCGCCAACCTTACACCAAGGCCCGATAGGCGACTAGGGAACCTAGCGGAACCACCCAGCGGGAAGCGACCGGGCCAGGGTCTCGCGCGACGCCCGGAATGTATCCTCGTCGGCCCCGTCACCGGCAAATCGCAGGTGCTCGAGGGTCGAGCGCGCCTCCAGCCACTCCGTTGGCGCCCCGCGCGCCAGCAACGCCGAGCGCACCGGGCTCACCATCGGCTGCGGCAAGCCGGCAAGCACGCGGCTCAACCGCTCACGCAAGGCCTGCGGACCCGCGGCCGACCGCAATTCCTGCTGGGCACGACGCCAGTCGCGACGGGCACTCCACCACCGGAATCCCGCCCGGGCGATCAGCCCCAGCAGCACAAGGCCAGCGAGGCCGGCGAGCACCCAGGGAAGGGCTGCACGGATGGCATCGAGCCGCTGCTCGGCCGGCTCGGCCTGCCAACGGACCGTTTGGGCCTCGCTGCGGGCGTAATCAATCGCCGTTCCCGGCTTGTCGACCGTCGGGTCGATGTAGGGCAGATCGACTGCCGGCAGGCGGGCCTCGCGGGCACCATCGCCCCCGCCCGTGACCGCCGGCAGGATCGAGAACCGCACCTCCCAGGCATCGGCCAACGCTCCCATCGACTCCGCCCGCGCCTGGTCGGGGGCCAGGCGAATCGACGGCTCGTCGATGCGCAGGCCCGTCGGGGCGATCAGCTGCGCCCGCAGCAGTTGCTCGAGCGCCTTCTCCGACAGCCCCTCGCCGACAACCACGAAGCGCCACTCACCCGGCTCGCCGGCAACCAGCTCACCGATCTGCGTGTCTCGCAATTCCAGCTCCGGGGTGACCGGCAGGTATTCGGGCAGATGGGCAGGCAGCGGCTCGACCGCCAAGCGCCGCGCGACCGGCACCCAGGCAAATTCGCTCTGGGCACGCCCGACCACGTCGAAATCGATGCGCTGGAACTCGAGCGTCACCTCGCCGCCGCGCAGCGCCTGCACGGCCCAGCGGTAGTGACGCCGGACCACGCGCCGCCCGTCGATCTCGACAGTGTCCTGGGTGACACCCAGCACCTGCGTGTCGACGCCCCGCCCCTCCGGGCGATGCACCTCCACGCCGCGCAACTGCCGGGCCGGGTCGAGGATCGTCTGCGTGACCAGGAAGGTCTCGCGCTGAACGGGATCCATCGCGGTCACCTCGGTCTCGACGATCACCCCGCGCGGCGGGCGCCCTGCCCCTTCCCGGCTGACCGGCTCGGTGATCGCCGGGAGGGGTTCGATCGGCCCCAGCTCCACCCGCTCGGCAAAACCACCCCGTTCTCCATCGCGATCCGGTCGCGGTATGTCCGCGATGGCCGGCAGCGACCCACCTAAGGCGAGCAGGACCGCCAGCAATGATGCCGAGAATCGGCGTGCGACTCGCATTCCGCTCATTGCCCTGGCTCCGTCTCGTCACCGGCCAGCCCCTGACGGACCGCCGACTTGTAGGGCTGCTGGCGGAGCAGGCCGTCAATCGGCGGGACAGGACGATCCTCGATACGCTCTAGCTTCTTGCGCGCGCCACCCAGCAGCCCCTCGTCGAGCGCGAACGCCTCGCCGTCAGCCGGGCCCTGCTCGGCCACCGCGCCGCCCTGGCCGCTGCCCTCGCTTTCCAGCATTTCCTCGGCCATTTCGGCACCGTCGTCCTCGACGATCTCGCGGCGCAGGGTCGATTCGTAACCCTGGAATTCCGGCGTCGGCTCGAGGGATTCTTCCTGCGCTCCGCCGCGCAACGCCTCGACCAGATCCCGATTGGTACGGGCATCGTCATGCTCCGGATCGATCATCAGCGCGGCCTCGAAGGCATCCACCGCCCCACCATAACGACGGGCGAGCGTCAGGGCGTTGCCCAGATTGAACAGCGCCAGCAACCGCTGCTGATCGGTTTCGGCCAACCAGGACGCCGCCTGCAGGCGCTCGACGGCGTGCGGGTAGTCGGCCCGACGAAAAGCCGCCAGCCCGCTGCCCAGACGGGCGTTGAATCCCGCCACGCGATCGAACTCGCTTTGCGCACGGGCGAACTCGCCGGCCTCGAACGCCTGCCAGGCTTGCTCCAGATGGACCTCACGCTCCGGCTCGTCGATCAGCGGGGAGGCCCCGGCGACCGTGAACACCACCGGGGTGACCACGGCGAACAGCACCACCAGCCCGAACCGCCAGCCACGCCCCCGTCCGGACGTCGCGCCCCACTCGAGCACCAGGTGGATGATCAACGCGACCATCGCCACCCACAGGGCCAGCACCGCCAGCGAGCGATACCCCTCGACGGTCTCGGCCGAGCGGCCAGGCGCGGGCAGGGCGTCGATACGCTCGCGCAGGAAGGCGACGTCGTCCTGCAACACGCCGGTCCGCCGCGCCTCGCCACCGGCAAGCTCGGCCAGTTCGGCGACGCGCTCGAAGGCGGGCTCGGAGACGATCACCTCGTTGTCGTCATTGCGGCGCGGCTGGCCATCCTTGAACAACGGCGTGCGCTCGCGCGCCATGCTAAGCGCGAAAATCGGAATGCCACGCTCGGCCAGACCCTCGGCGGCCGCCAGGACGAGGCTGCCGCGCTCGCCGGCGAATTGCCGGCCATCGGCCGAAGTTAGCCAGATCACCGCCCCGCCCTCCAGCGCCTGCATGTCGGCGGCCAGGGAGAAGGCCCGATCCGGACGCGCGACCAGGCGATCATCCACCAGGCCGGGGAGATGACCGGCGTAGAACTCGAGCAGGTTGGCATCCGGTCCCGGCGGCAGCATCACCCCGGCGGTGTCCACCGAGCGCAACAGGCCCATGGGCCGACCCGACTGCGACTCGGCCAGCAACTCGATCAGCATCACCGCGCGCTCGATCCGGTCGGGCTCGACATCCCGGCCGGTCATGGTGGCGGTGCCCTCGACCACGAACAGCAACGGGGCCCGGGCCTCCTCCTGCGATTCGCGATCCTGCGCCACGCGCGGGTCGGCCAGCGCCAGGACGGCAAACAGCCAGAACAGCACCCACAAGAGACGAGCGGCCAAGGTGGCGCCCTTACGTCGACGCCCCCCGGTGGTCGTGCCGGCAAAGGCCCAGTCGTGCAGTTCCGGGTCGGCGTAGGCATCCAGCCGAGCACGCCGCTGTCGACGCCACAACGCCAGCGCCACCGGCATGACCAGCAGCCAGAGCGCCTCCGGCCTGGCCAGCACGGGCCAGATCTCGGCACCGAGCAACAGGTGCCAGAGGTCGATCAGGCTGTAGCGGGAATCGTCCATTCGCACCTCAGGCCGTCAGCCGGACTTTCAGGAACTGGGCGACGAGCAGCACGGCAAGCCCCAGCGCGAGGAACCAGACGATCAGGGCGTGGCGTTCACGGCGGGTGTCCTGGGCATCTGCCTTGGGCTCGTGCCGCTCGATGACGTCGGTGACCGACAGCAGGGCCTCGCGATCGCCGGCGGCAATCGCCTCGCCACCGGAGAGTCGTGCCAGATCCTCGAGCGTCGGCTCACCACTCGCCGGGCCGGCATCGCCGGGGGCGAGATTGATGGTGAACAGCTCGATGTTCTCGGCCCGCGCCAGCGTCAGCGCCTCGGCCGGGCTCATCTCGCCGCCGGTATTGACCCCGTCGGTCCAGACCAGCAACTGCGGTGGCGCCTCGCCACGCTCACGGCGCTCGGCGATCGATTCCATCGCCACGGCCAGACCATCGCCCAGAGCGGTAGCACTGCCGTCGAGACCCGGTTCGAGCTGCTCGATCCAGAAACGCAGCGCGCCGTGATCGTCGGTCTCGGGCACCAGCGTGCCGGCCGAGTCGGTCACCACCATCAGGGAAAATCGGTCGCGCGGGTGGGCGGTGATGAATTCGTCCAATGCCTCGCGCATCACGCCCATGCGCGAGACCGGCTGATCCTCGGCGTCGCGGAAATCGCGGGTCGACATGCTGGGGCTGGCGTCCACCAGCAGCACGATCGACCGGGCCGGCTCATCGACCTGCACCGACTCGCCCACCCAGACCGGGCGGGCCAGCGCGATGACCAGGCTGGCCAACGCGAGCAGAAGCAGGGCCAGCAGCCAGCGCTGCCCGCCCCGTGGGCCACCCTCGGCCGGGTCGCGCCCCAGCGCCGGGTGGCGCAACAGGCGCGAAGGCGCGCGATCACGCACCCGGCGCGCCCAGACGGGATAGACCAGGGGCAGGGCGGCCAACAGCAACAGCACCCAGGGCGAATCGAAGCCGATCATGGCGAGCCCCTCCGCCAGACCGCGCGGCGCATCGCGCGCAGCCGTTCGACGACCGACGTCCGCCACGGATCGGATTCCTGCCCCGAATGCCCCGGGTGTCGACCGAAGCGGGCGTGATCAATCTCACGCACCCAGCCGGACCACGGCTCGGCCAGCCGCTCGCGCCACGGGGCCCGGCCGCCATGCTGCCAGCGGCCAATCGCCCGGATCACCTCGTCCTGCAACACGCGCCGTCCGGCCGCATCGCCGACGCGCGCCGATTGGCGCTCCAGCCGCCACAGGTCCCACCACAATCGCAGATCACCCCGGTGGCGCCAGAGCCACCAGCCGGCCAGCAACAGCAGCACGATGGCCACGCCCGCCAGCCACGCCAGCGAGCCCTCGTCGGCGGGTGCCGCTGCGTCACCGGCACGTTGCACCAGCCAGGGCGCGGAGTAGATGTCGACCAGTCCCTCGGGCGCCTGCGCCGGCAGGCCGCCGTCGGGATGCTCCCAATCACGGTAACCTTCACTCATGCCGCAGACCCCGCGGCGCGCGCCAGGGCTACCGGGGCCTCGGCAAGCCACTCGGCCGGTTCGGCCTCCGCGGGCAACGCCAGGAAGGCCGCACCCAGTGCCTCGGCCGACTGTCGCCAGGCCTCCAGGCGTTCATGCTGACGGCTGGCGAATGCCTCGCGCCAGCGGCGATTGCCGGTATCCAGCCAGCGCGCCCGATTGCCCGCCTCGAACGCGACCAGTCCCAGGTCGGGCATATCGAGCTCGACCCGGTCGGCCACCGAGACGAAGATCAGGTGATGGGAGGCGGCCAGCGGTGCCCAGTCGATGACCCGGCCGGGGCCGGTATCGGACAGGCAATCGGAGAACACCATGACCACCGAGCCGGCGGGCAGGCGCTGCAACAGGCGTTGGCGCAGACCCGGCCAGTCGACCGGTTGGGCCTCCTCGCAGGTCTCGCCGGCCGCCTCGGCCAGTTCGGCGAGGCGCTGCAGGATCGCCCCCTGACCGGTCACCGGCCCGGCGGCATGGTGCCCTGGGCAGAGTTGCTCGCCGATGCCATGGATCTCGACGGCCAGATTCTGCCGCAGCGCACCGGCGGCGAAGGCGTGGGCGGCGAGCAGAGCCTGGGTGAGCTTGAGCCGCCGACGGGTACCGAAGCGCATCGCAGCGCCGCAGTCGACCACCAGGTGGGCCTGGCGCTGGGCCGGCTCACGGTGCACGCGCACCACCGGCTCGTTGGCCCGTGCCGAGATGCGCCAATCGATACGCGCGGCGGGCTCGCCCGGCTGGTAGGCCCGCAGTTGTTCGAAATCCAGCCCCTCGCCCAGCCGGCGCGCGAGCTGGTCACCGGACAGGCGGGTGGCCGTGGGAAAGCTTTCCTGCACCAAGGCGGGCAGCCGCTCCCCGCCCGCCCAGGCAACGGCGATCTCCTCGGCCGACGGGGCGACGCCAACCCGCGGGGCGGGCGCCTGATCGCGCGGCTGCCTACGGCCGATCACGCCCCACAGGGCGGCCGTCGCCCGGCCGATCAGCCCCTGAGTCACGGTGGGGCTCACGGTGCCGGGATCAGCTCGAGCAGGCGGTCGATCACCGCGTCGCGGGTCAGGCCGCTGACCATTGCGCGCGGGCCGAGGATGATGCGGTGACGCAGGGCGTCGGTCGCGAGCTTGATCAGGTCATCGGGGACGATGTAGTCACGCCCCTCCAAGTAGGCGGCCGCCCGAGCGGCCTGCACCCACGCCAGCGCGCCACGCGGCGAGGCACCGACCAGCACCTGGTCGGCCAGGTCGGGGGCGAGCTCGCCGACCCGGCGCGTGCCGGCGACCACGTCGACCACCCAGTGCTGCAGGGCCTCGTCGCAACGCACCTGGCGCACCGACTCGCGCGCGGCGAGCACCTGGTCGACGGTGATGTTCTTCGCCTCGCCCACCGGGTTGCTGCCGAGCGTGCCGTCCAGGGTGCGCTTGAGGATGTCGTACTCGTCCTCGCGCTCGGGGTAGTCGAGCGACACGTGCAGCATGAAGCGGTCCATCTGCGCCTCGGGCAGCGGGTAGGTGCCCGACTGCTCCAGCGGGTTCTGCGTGGCCATGACCAGGAACAGCTCGGGCAAGTCGCGGCTGTGGCCGGCGACCGTGACCTGGCGCTCGGCCATCGCCTCGAGCAGCGCCGACTGCACCTTGGCCGGGGCGCGGTTGATCTCGTCGGCCAGCACGATCTCGTTGAACAGCGGGCCCGGCTCGAAGGTGAACTCGCGGGTCTCGGGGTGGTAGACCTCGTTGCCGAGCAGATCCGCGGGCAGCAGGTCGGGGGTGAACTGGATGCGCTTGAAATTGGCATGTACGCCCTCGGCCAGCGCCTTGATCGCGGTGGTCTTGGCCAGCCCCGGCAGGCCTTCGACCAGCAAATGGCCGCCGGTAAGCAGGCCGATGAGCAGGCGATCGACCAGCTCGGTCTGCCCGACGATGTAGTGGCCCAGGTGGGCGCGGAGATCCTGGATGGGCATCTGTTCGCTCATGGCTCGACTCGACTTTTCTGCGGTTCGGTTTCGGTGTCGTCGGTGCTGATCGGCAGGCCCGCTAGCTTCCATTCGGGGAAGCCCGGTTCAAGCCGGCGGGTGCGGAATCCGGCCTCGCGCAGTCGCGCAACGGCCTCGAAGGAGAAGGTGCAGTAGGGGCCGCGACAATAGGCGATCACCTCACGCTCGGGATCGAGCTCGGCCATGCGTCGCTCGAGGTCCTCGATCGTGACGTTCATCGCACCAGGAATGTGACCCGCCTCGTACTCTTCCTCGGGGCGCACGTCGATCAGCGTCACCAACCCCTTGCGGCATCGCTCCACCAGCTCCTCGGCGGAAACCGGCTCGAGCGCGTCCTTGTCGTGAAGGTGGGCATCGACCATCTGGCGCACCTCGGCGAGGTGTCGCTCGCCGACGCGACGGAACACGTCCAGCAACTCGACCACGTCATCCTCCGCGATGGAATAGATCACCTGCTTGCCCTCACGACGGGCGACCACCAGCCCGGCCTGCTGCATGCGTTGCAAATGCTGGGAGGTGTTGGCCACCGACAGGCCGGCGACGCGCGCCAAAGCGTCCACCGAACGCTCGCCCTGCGCCAGGTGCTCGAGCAGCTCCAGCCGGCGCCCGTTCGAAAGCACCTTGCCCAGTCGGGCGAACTGGTCGTTCAACTGTTGCTTGAAGGACACGGAAACCCTCTTGTCGATTTCTCTGGTCGATTATTCAACCACTCAATTGAATTTGCCACAAGCGCCGCCGGCTCTTCGAACCGAACACTTGACACACATTCAATTGAATTATTGAATGACGCCGCAAGCACAGAAAGGAGGGCCGAGATGTTCCTGATCCAACACCCCTGCGAGTTCAGCTCACTGGCTTATCTCTTCGGCTGCACTGGCAAGGGCCGGGCCATGGCCGTCGACGTGCATCTCGACGATGTCGACCGCTTTGTCGAAATGGCCGAGGAAAAAGGCGTGGACATCTGCTTCGTGGTCGACACCCACGTCCATGCGGATCACAAGACGGGCGGCCCGGAGCTGGCCAGGCGCACCGGCGCAGAATACGTGCTGCATGAATCCGCGCCGGTGAAGCACCCGTTCCGCGGCGTGGCGCACGGCGAGCACCTGGAACTGGGCAACGTCAGCGCCCAGGTGCTGCACACACCGGGGCATACCGACGACAGCATCTGCCTCCTGGTAACCGACCACTCGCGCACCGACGAGCCGTGGTTCCTGATCACCGGCCACACCCTGTTCCCGGGCGGCGTCGGGCGCCCCGACCTGCATGGTCGCGAACGCGAGATGGCGGAAAAGCTCTACGACTCGCTGTACGGCCCGATCCTCTCCCTGCCGGATCACATCGAGATCCTGGCCGGCGCGCAGGCCGGCAGTGTCTGCGGTGGCGGCATCAGCGGCAAGCCGATGTCCACGCTGGGCTTCGAGAAGCGCCACAACAACGGCCTGATCCGCGAGCGCGGCAATTTCGTCGAGACCATCGCCTCGATCGAGCTGCCGCCCGTCGAGGAAATCGAGACGTTCTACACCTTCAACACCGGCAACTGAACTCGGCCCCCCGAGCAGCAAGCGCCATGAAAACCGCACACCTGCGGCATATGAGGAGCCTACACATGAAGAATCTCAAGACCCTGTTTGCCGCGCCGATCGTGGCACTGGCCCTCACCGCCGGCCCGGCGATGGCGGAGAACGAGGAGCTGATCGATGCCATGGAGGGCTACGTGATGTTCCAGGAATACCACGGCGCGACCATCCGCCCGGAGCAGATTCCGGCGGATCAGTGGGAGAACATCACCATCGTCGATACCCGCGATGCCGGTCAGTACGCCGAGGACCACATCCCCGGCGCGATCAACATCGAGTGGCGGCAGATCCTGGAGCGCCGCGACGAGTTGCCGACCGACGAGCAGGTGCTGGTCTACTGCAATACCGGCACGCTTTCGGCACAGGCCGGCCTGATGCTGCGCCTGACGGGGATGGACAACGTCCGCATCCTCCAGGGCGGCTTTACCGGCTTCAAGGAGGCCGGCGGCTTCGAGGCGAACGCCCGGGCCCAGGAGGCAGACGACGAAGCGGCTCCCGAAGCGACCGAGTAACTCGTCCCACCACGCCCCGCCAAGGCGCGGGGCGTCTTGCCCGATTCGGCCCGCTCGACCGGGCCGAATCCGGCAAGGCGTGTAAAACCCACAGACGGAACCAAGTCACCCGCAAGGGGCATGAGGTAACCCATGGATATCACTCACCGGGATCTCACTCACGGCATTGCCGCCAACCGCGGCCAGTTCGTCCAGTTTCTGCTGCAGGTGTTCTTTGTCGGCGCCCTGGTAGGCATGACTCGCACGGTGCTGCCGGTGCTATCGGAATCGGACTTCGGTCTGGCCGCGGGCGCATTCACCACGTTGGCGAGCTTCGTGGTGATATTCGGCGTGATCAAGGCCACGCTCAACCTGCTCGCTGGTCGGCTTTCCGACCGTTACGGGCGCAAGCGCGTGCTGGTGGCCGGCTGGCTGTTCGCCATTCCGGTGCCGTTCCTGCTGCTGATCGCCGATTCCTGGAGCTGGGTGCTACTGGCCACGGTCTTCCTGGGCATCAACCAGGGGCTGGCGTGGTCGATGGCGCTCAACAGCAAGCTCGACATTACCCACGCCCACCAGCGTGGGCTGGTCAACGGCGCCAACGAGTTCGCCGGCTACGCCGGGGTCGCGGTGGCCGGCTATCTGGCCGCCATCGTCGCCGAGCAGATTGGCGCCCGGGAGGGGCTGTTCTGGTTCGGTTCTACCGTGATTTTGGTCGCCTTGGCACTGGCCATCTGGAGTGCGCGTGACACCCTGCCCTGGGCCCACGCCCAGCAGAAATCCAAGCCCGGCGGCAAACCGTCGCCCCTGAGCGGATTCGGCTTCTTCCTGCACGCCACCTGGGGCAACCGCAGCCTGCTCGCCGTCAACCAGGCCGGGCTGGTGGAGAAGTTCACCGATGCCATCATCTGGCTGTTCGTGCCGATCCTGCTGGTCGCCCGCGGGGCGGACCTGGTCACGGCCGGTTTCCTGGTGGGCATCTATGGCGTGGTCTGGGGTGCGGGACAACTGATCACCGGGCCGGCCTCCGACCGGCTTGGCCGCCGTGGCCTGATCGCCTGGGGCATGTGGCTCTGCGGGGCCGGCATCGTCGCGGTCGTGCTATCGCACTCGGCATGGGTCTGGGGACTGGCACTGGCGATCACCGGCGTGGGCATGGCAATGCTCTATCCCACCCTGGGAGCGGCAGTGGCGGATCACTGCGAACCAGTCGAGCGCGCCGGCGTGCTGGGTGTCTATCGCTTCTGGCGCGACTTCGGCTACGCAGTCGGCGCACTGGCACTGGGGCTGATCGCCTCGCTGACCGGCGGCATCGAGGCCGGGTTCTGGTTCGTCGGCATCGCCATGCTGCTGTCGGGACTCTGGGTCGCTATCGGACTCGAATCGCGGGCGAGCCACTGAACGGCAGGCGCATCTCACCAGAATTGGCACCATGCTTGCAGTAAGTCCCAGTGACACAACAAGAAACACGGTTCAACCGTGACGTGATGTCAACAGTTGACCACCGGGCACACCCCGATCGTCACGATATGGACACTGGGAGAAAACTCATGCAGATGCGCCACCGACAGGCACTTGCCGGCGTCATTGCCATCGCCCTGCCGCTGCTCGCTGCCCAGGCGGCGAACGCCGCCACCTATCGCTGGGTCGACGACAACGGCCAGCTCCAGTTCAGCGATACCCTGCCATCCGCGGCAGCGGCCAACGGCTACAGGGTGATCGACTCGAGCACGGGGCAGATCATCCGCGAGGTAGCCCCGCGCAAGACCGCCGAGGAGAAGGCGCGCGAAGAGGCGCAGCGCCGGGCCGAAGAGGAGGCCCGCCTGGCCGAGGCCGCCGAGCGCAAGCACAACCAGGTGCTGCTGGCTCTTTATGGCAGCATCGAGGACATCGAGCAGGCCCGCGATGCCCGGCTCGAACGCCTCGACGCACGCATCCGCCGACTCGAATCGTCGACGGCACGGATGGAAGACAAGGCCCGCAACAGTCCCAGCGACGACAGCTATGCCCGCGATCTCGAAAGCCTGAAAGCCTCGCTGGAGGCCGCCCGGGCCGAGCGGCAGGAAGTCGAGGGGCGCTTCGAGCAGGACATCCAGCGATTCCGGGAACTCAGCTCCAACGGCTGAGCCGGGAACATCAGCTCCGGATGAGCGTGCCGACCCCCTGGTCCGTGAGCAGTTCCAGCAGCACGGCGTGCGGCACCCGACCATCGATGATCTGTACGGTCTTCACCCCGCCGCGCACGGCATCCAGGGCGAAATTGATCTTAGGCAGCATCCCGCCATGGATGGTGCCGTCCTCGATCAGGTGCTCGACGTCGTCCGCCGTCAGGCCGGTGAGCAACTCGCCCTGCTTGTCCAGCACGCCCGGCGTGTTGGTCAGCAGCAGCAGCTTCTCCGCCTCGAGCACCTGGGCGACCTTGCTGGCCACCACGTCGGCGTTGATGTTGTAGGCCTCGCCGTCCTCGCCCACGCCGATCGGCGCGATCACCGGGATCACGTCGGAGGCGTCCAGGGTTCGCAGGATCCCCGCATCGATCGAAGCCACCTCGCCGACGTGGCCGATATCGATGATCTCCGGTTCGTCGAACTCGGGGTTCTTGCGCGTGACCTTGAGCTTGCGCGCGCGAACCAGGCCGGCATCCCGCCCGGTCAGGCCCACGGCCCGGCCGCCGTGGCGGTTGATCAGGGCGACGATGTCCTTGTTGACCAGCCCGCCGAGCACCATCTGGACCACGTCCATGGTCTCGCGGTCGGTCACCCGCATGCCCTCGATGAACTCGCCCTGTTTGCCGAGCTTCTTCAGCACCTCGTTGATCTGCGGCCCGCCGCCGTGGACGACGACCGGGTTCAGGCCCACCTGCTTCAGGAGCACGATGTTGCGGGCGAAGGCGTCCTTGAGGTCCTCGTCCACCATGGCATTGCCGCCAAACTTGATCACCACGGTCTTGTCGAACAGGCGCTGGATGTAGGGCAGCGCCTCCATCAGCACGTCGGCGGTCAGTGCAGGGTCGAATCGGGACATGTCGGAATCTCTTGTCTTCTCGATGGGAAACGATCGGTCGGTTCAGCCTCGGCCGGTATGACCGAAGCCGCCGGTACCACGCTCGGTGGCGGTGAACTCGTCGACCGCCTCGAAGGCCACCTGCACCACCGGCACGACCACCAGCTGGGCGATGCGCTCGCCGACATCGACGGTGAACACGCTCTCGCCGCGGTTCCACATCGAGACGAACAGCTGGCCCTGGTAGTCCGAGTCGATCAGCCCCACCAGGTTGCCCAGCACGATGCCGTGCTTGTGACCCAGCCCCGAGCGCGGCAGGATCATCGCCGCGAGCTCCGGGTCACCCAGGTGGATCGCCATGCCGGTGGGCACCAGCTCGGTCTGGCCGGGCGCGAGCGTCAGCGGCTCGTCCAGGCAGGCACGCAGGTCGAGGCCTGCCGAGCCGTCGGTGGCGTAGTCCGGCCGTGGAATCTCGTTGCCCAGCCGGGGGTCGATCCATTTGACCTCAACTCGATGCATCGTCTCAATCCTGTGTGATCTGGTGATAGGTGTCGAATATCTCGCCGGCGAGATGGCGCTTGTCGGCCTGCGGCAGTTCGCGCTCCCCGTCGCCCCACAGGAGCAGCAGGGCATTGTCCGGCCGATCGAAACCCTTGTCGGCGCCCACCTCGTTGGCACAGATCAGGTCCATGCCCTTGGCCTCGCGCTTGGCGGCGGCATGCTCGCGCAGGTGATCGGTCTCCGCGGCGAAGCCGATCACGAATGGCCGGTCGGTACGCGACGCCACTTCCCGGATGATGTCCGGGTTGGGTACCAGCTCCAGGCTCAGGGTCTCGCCGCTCTTCTTGAGCTTGCGATCCGCGGGTGCGGCCACGCGGTAATCGGCCACAGCCGCCGCGCCGACGAAGATATCCATCGATGCGATGGATTCGACGGCCGCCTGCATCTGCCGCGCGGTTTCCACGTCGACCCGCTCCACGCCCGTCGGCGTGGGCAGGGCAGAGGGCCCGGCGATCAGCGTGACTGCCGCCCCCCGTCGGACCGCCTCTGCGGCCAGTGCAAAACCCATGCGCCCGGAGGAACGGTTGGCGATGAAGCGCACCGGGTCTATCGGCTCGCGGGTCCCGCCGGCTGTGACCACGACATGCCGTCCGGCCAGATCCTGCCTGTCGCCGACCAGCAACGCCGCGACGATGGCCTCGGGCTCGAGCATGCGGCCTTCGCCGGTCTCGCCGCAGGCCTGGGCGCCAGCCGCCGGTCCCAGCAGGGTCACGCCGTGCTCGACCAATCGGGCACGATTGGCCTGTGTCGCCGGATGGGCCCACATCTGCCGGTTCATGGCCGGTGCCAGGTGAACCGGTGCGCTCGTGGCGAGACAAAGGGTGGTGAGTAGATCGTCGGCCAGCCCGTTTGCCAGCCGGGCCATCAGGTCCGCGCTCGCCGGGGCGACCACCACGGCATTGGCCCAGCGGGCCAGCGCGATATGATCCATGCCCGACTCGGCCTCGGCATCCAGCAGGGTGGTGCGCACCGGGTGGCCACTGACCGCCTGGAAGGAGAGCGGCGTGACGAAACGGGTCGCCGCCTCGGTCATCACCACGCGCACCTCGCAGCCGGCCTCGACCAGGCGGCGGACCAGCGCCACGGCCTTGTAGGCCGCGATGCCGCCGGAAACGCCGACAAGGATGCGCGCGGGTTGGGTTGACGTGACATTCATTGGGCGCAGTTTACCAGCGCGGGCGGCCCGGCGCTGTGAAAGGAAGGCGCCCTCGGAGCACGCCCACGATTTCCCGGACGCAAAACACCTGCCCAGTGGCGCCAACATGCAATCTGACAACGAGACCAGCGATGACGACCAACCAGAACGACGATGACACGACCGTCAAGCCCAAGCGCCGCCTCCCCCGCTGGGTGCGATGGCCACTGGAGGCCCTGGTGTTCATCGCCGCCTTGCTCGCCGTACAGGCCTGGCTGGGACCGGACCTGCCGGAAGGCGAGATACCCGGCATGGCGGTACAAGACCTCGACGACCGGGAGCTGACCATCGGCGGTCCGGCCGACGAGCCCACGGTGGTGGTGTTCTGGGCCACCTGGTGCGGCTACTGCGATCTCGAGATGCCCTGGCTGGTCGACCTGGTCGACGATCACCGCGTGATCACCGTCGCGATGCAATCGGGCGATGCGGCCACCGTGCGTGACCACATGCGGGAAAACGATCTCGAGAAGCTGCCGGTGGTCAACGACCCCGACGGGCAAATCGCCGCCAGCCTGGGCGTGAACGTCACGCCCACGTTCCTGTTCTTCGACCAGACCGGGCGGGTGGCCCATTCGACCACCGGGCTGACCAGCCCCTGGGGTGTACGCCTGCGCATGTGGTGGATGAACCGCGCCGGGAACATCGACTGACTCAGGCCTGTTCGATCGCCTCGAGCAGCTCGTCGAAGGAGGTCTGGAACTGCTCGACACCCTCGTCTAGCAGCTGGTCGCGGACCGCACCGTCCATGTCGATGCCGAGATCGGCCAGCTCGTCCCAGACCCGACGGTCTTCGTCGTACCGCGGCTTCAGGGTCGAAGCGATCTTGCCGTGATCGGCAAACGCCTCCAGCGTCTTGTCGGGCAGGGTATTGATCGTCCGCGGCGCGATCACGTTCTCGACGTAGAGCAGGTCGGAATAGGCCGGGTTCTTGGTGCCGGTACTGGCCCAGAGTGGCGTCTGCGGAAAGGCGCCCCGCTGTTCGAAGCGCTCGAACCCCTCGCCCTCGAACACCTCGCGGAAGTGTGCGTAGGTCATGCCGGCCAGGGCCAGGGCCGAGCGCCCCTTGAGCGATTCGGCCCGTTCCCCGCCGATCTCGTCGAGCTGCCGGTCGACCAGCGTGTCGACCCGGCTGAGAAACAGGCTGGCCACGGCACGCACCTCGTTGAGACGTCCGCCGCTGGCCTCCAGCGCCTCCAGCCCGCGCCGGTAGGCCGCGAACACCCGGCGAACCTGGTCGAGCGAGAAGAGCAGGGTGACGTTGACGCTCACTCCCTGGGAGATCAGCGTCTCGAAGGCCTCGATGCCCTCGGCCGTGCCGGGCACCTTGATCAGCACGTTGGGACGATCGACCAGCTCGCGCAGGTGGTGCGCGGCACGGACCGACTCGGCGGCATCGTGGGCGATGCCCGGCGACTCCTCCCAGGAAACCCAGCCGTCCTCGCCGTGCGACTGCTCCCAGACCGGGCGAAGCATGTCGCAGGCGCGGCGGATGTCCGTAACCACCAGGTGCTCGTAGACCGACTCGATCCGGTCGTACTGCCGCTTGCAGGCGGCTATGTCGTCCGTGTAGTAGTCGCTGCCGACGACTGCCTTCTTGAAGATGGTGGGGTTGGAGGTCACGCCGCGGATGCCGTAGTCGCGGATCAGCCGCGGCAGGCCGTCGTCCTCGAGCAGCTCACGCGAGAGGTTGTCCAGCCAGAGACTCTGACCCTGCGATTCGTGCAGCCGACTGAGAGCGGAAGCGGTCATCCGGGATTCCTCCTTGGGAGTAGAAAAAATGCTCTACCCACAGCTTAGACACTCCGCATGACGTTGCCATCACGCCGCCGGCGCGCCGGCCTTCGGCAGACGCTCAGTGGCGCGGATCGAAGGGCATGTCCTCCCGCATCTGCTCGTAGTGTCGACGGGCCTCGTCGCTGTCCGCCGGCGGGGTGTGGATCATCAGCACGAGGAACAGATCCCCGCCGGGGAAGCCCCGGCCCGGGATGCGCAGCCGGCGACCCGACTGCGACCCGGCCGGGATGCTCATGTTGACCTTCTTGCCGTCGGGCAGGGTGACCGGCACCTTGCCCCCGAGCGCGGCCTCCCAGGGCGTGATCGGGAGCTCCTGCAGGATGTTCTTCCCGTCGACACGGTCGCGATCCTCGTCCCGAAGATTCAGCACCAGGTAGAGATCGCCCGGGGGGCCGCCCATCGGACCCGGTTGCCCCTGTCCGGAGAGCCGAATGCGGCGTCCCGGAGGCGTCCCGGCCGGCACGTTGACTTTCAGGGTGCGCGAACCGCCGCGTCCGTCCGACAGACGCACCGAATGAGACCCGCCGCTGACGAGCAGCGACAGCGGCACGACAACCTCCGCCTCGGCGTCCTGGCCGCGCACTGCACCGCCATGGCCACCGCCAGCCGCGCCGGCACCGCGACCAAAACCGCCGCCGAAGATCTGGGAAAAGAAATCGGAGAAGTCGGCCTCGCCGGCGTCAGCGCCGCCGAAGCCGCCAAACCCACCGAAGCCGCCCGGGCCGGCACCGAAGTCATCGCCGGCGCGATACCCCGACCCCAGTGCATCGTAGCGGGCACGCTTCTCGGCATCCCCGAGCACCTCGTAGGCCTCGTTGATCTCCTTGAACTTGTCCTCGGCACCCTCGCCCTTGTTCCGGTCGGGATGGTATTTCTGGGCGAGCTTGCGGTAGGCGCGCTTGATCTCGTCCTGGGAGGCGTTGCGCGCCACGCCAAGCGTTGCGTAATAGTCGTGGTACTTCACGCCGGTAATCCTCCGAATCGGTCTGGTTGCGTTTTCCGGAACGCCTCGAAAGCCCGCCAAGCACTCCCCGGCGTGCTTTCGGGGCGACCCGGAATCGGGCCCGATGGCGGCAGAATCAGGAAAGCCCGGCCGAGCCGGGCTTTCCCCTCCGGCAGCTGCTCCCGGTCAGCCGACCTCGATGCGGCGAGGCTTCGAGGTCTCCGCCTTCGGGATGGTGACAGTCAGCACCCCGTGGTCCGACGAGGCCTTGATGTTGTCGGCATCCACCTGATCCGGCAGCGTGAAGCGCCGGTAGAAGCGCCCGTAGTGGCGCTCGATGCGCGAGTAGCCCTCCTGGGACTTCTTCAGCTCGGAATTGCGCTCGCCCTTGATCTCCAGGGCGCCGTTGTCGGCAGTGACCTCGACGGTCTTCGGGTCGACGCCCGGCAGGTCGACGTGCAGCTCGTAGCTGTCGTCGTTCTCCTTGATGTCGACCGCCGGCGACCAGTCCGCGATCTCGAGCTTTCCCTCGTCGCCGCCCTGGGCAAGGCTGGGCTCGAAAAGCGAGTTCATCTCGCGGTAGAGCTGATCCAGCATGCCCCAAGGCTGGGTGCGGGACTGTCCTTCCGGCTTGTAGCGTACGATTGCCATCTGCAACACCTCCTTCCGATGTCCTGTGACCTGTCTCTGTACACCCCTGAACATTTAGGCCAGCTACCGGGTTTTTCAAGACCTTGGGCACGGGATCGGGAAACGGCAGGCGTGACCGGCACCCGGAAACGACGAGGCCCCGCCGGAGCGGGGCCTCGTGACACGCGGACTTCGGACCGGTCAGCTTAGCGCTGACGAGCCTTGAAGCGCGGGTTGGTCTTGTTGATGACGTAAACCTTGCCGCGGCGACGAACGACCTGACAGTCCTTGTGCCGCTTCTTGGCTGACTTGAGAGAAGACAGAATTTTCATGGACGCCCCTTTCGCTAATCCGCTCGGTTCCACACAAAGCGCGGCAATATAGCCGATCGGGGACGCAATGGCAAATCCCTGTTCGGGAAAGACTGCATGGCGAGACGGTTGCAGGTATCCTCGCAGGCTGCACTGCACACAACTACCGGGACGCCTGAATGACAGACATCGTGATCGCCACCAACAACGACGGCAAGATGGCCGAGTTCGAGGAGATGCGCCACGTGCTGGCCGACAGTCACCCGGCCTTGCGCCAGCTGCGCTTCGTCTCCCAGCGACAGTGGTCCGTGCCCTCGCCGGTCGAGGACGACGACACCTTCCGCGGCAACGCCCTGATCAAGGCGCGCCACACTGCCGCTCGCACGGGGCACCCGGCTATCGGCGACGATTCCGGACTGGTGGTCGACGCCCTCGACGGACGACCGGGCATCTACTCGTCGCGTTTCGCCGGCGAGGACGCCACGGATGCGGAGAACAACGCCCGGCTGGTCGAGGAGCTGGCCGAACATCCCGACGCGCCGCGGACCGCCCGCTTCGTCTGCGCGCTGGCCTTCGTTCGCGATGCCGACGACCCCCGACCCACCGTCGTCGAGGGCGCCTGGGAAGGCGAGGTGCTGGACGCTCCGCGCGGCGAGCGCGGCTTCGGCTACGATCCGCTGTTCTTCTCGCCGGAGCACGGCATGAGCGTCGGCGAGATGGACCCGGACGAGAAGCACCGCGTCAGCCACCGCGCCCGGGCACTCAAGATACTGATCGAGCGTCTGGCCGAGATCGATCTCGCGCACGCATCATGAGCCTGCTGCAATTTTCCGACAATCCGCCGCTCTCGCTCTACGTCCACCTGCCCTGGTGCGTGGAGAAGTGCCCCTACTGCGATTTCAACTCCCACGGCCTGAAGGGGCGGGAGCTGCCGGAGACCGACTACGTCGATGCGCTGCTGCGCGATCTCGAGCCCGAGCTGCCACTCATCTGGGGGCGTCCCATCGAGACTGTCTTTCTCGGCGGCGGCACGCCGAGTCTGTTCTCGCCGGAAGCGCTCGACCGGCTGATGTCCGGCCTGCGCGCGCTGCTGGACCTGCGTTTCACCCGGGAGCTGACCCTGGAGGTCAACCCGGGCACGGACATGGCCTCGCGACTGGCCGAGTACCGCGCCATCGGCTTCAACCGCGTGTCGATCGGCGTGCAGAGCTTTGACGACCGCTCGCTGGAACGGCTGGGACGCATCCACGACCGTCGGGCCGCGTGGCGTACCATCGAGGCGGCCCACGATGCCGGTCTCGACAGCTTCAATATCGACCTGATGCACGGCCTGCCCGGCCAGACCGAGGCAGACGGACTCGCGGACATCGAGACAGCGATCACCCTCGAGCCCCCGCACCTGTCCTGGTACCAGCTGACCATCGAGCCCAACACGGCCTTCGCCTTCAGCCCGCCGGCCCTGCCGCCGGAGGCGACGCTCGACCGCATCGGGGAAGCCGGTCAGGCCCGCCTGGTCGACGCCGGCTACAGCCACTACGAGATCTCCGCCTTCGCCCGCCCGGGCCACGAGTGCGAGCACAATCTCAATTACTGGCGCTTCGGCGACTACCTGGGACTGGGCGCCGGCGCCCATGGCAAGATCACGCTGCCGGCGGAAAACCGGGTCGAGCGACGCGTGCGCAGCCGCCACCCGAATCAGTATCTGGAACGCGCCGGCACCGCGGCGAACATCGAGGCGCACGACATCCCGCGCCGCGAACTACCGTTCGAGTTCATGCTCAATGCCCTGCGCCTGACCGACGGGTTCCCGGTCAGCCTTTTCCAGGAACGCACCGGCATGCCTATCGCCGTGGCATCGAAGACGCTGCGGGGGCTCGAGGAGGACGGGCTGATCGAGTGGGATATCCGGGACATACGCCCCACCGAACGCGGTCACCGCTTCCTCAACGACGTGCTCGCGCGCTTCCTGCCGGACGACTGACCCGTCGGCGTCAAGTATCCGGGTCGGTCTTCTTGCGAGGCCGCTGCCAGCCCGCGATCTCCTTCTGACGGGCGCGTGCGATGGCCAGCGCCCCATCGCCCACGTCGCGGGTGATCGTCGAGCCGGCACCAATGGTCGCGTCGCTACCGACAGACACCGGGGCCACCAGTTGCGTCGCCGAGCCGACGAAAACGCGGTCGCCCAGTCGGGTGTGGTGCTTGTTCGCGCCATCGTAGTTGCAGGTGATCGTCCCTGCGCCGAGATTGCAGTCGTCGCCGACGGTCGAGTCACCCACGTAGGAGAGGTGGTTGACCTTCGAGCCTTCGCCGATCCGGCTGGCCTTGATCTCGACGAAGTTGCCGATCCTCGCCCGGCTGTCCAGGCCGCTTCCCGGGCGCAGGCGGGCGTAGGGGCCGACCCGGTTGTCGCCGGCCAGCACCGCCCCGTCGATGTGGGTGAAGGCCTCCACCACCGTCCCGGGCCCAACCTCGCAGTCGCGCAGCACACAGTGCGGCCCGATCCGCACGTTGTCTCCCAGGCGCACGTCACCCTCGAAGACGCAACCCACGTCGATCGCCACGTCCAAGCCGCAGGACAGGGTCCCGCGGACGTCGAGGCGACCCGTATCCGCCACGGTGGTCCCGGCATAGGCAAGCGCCTCGGCCTGACGCTGCTGGTAGACGCGCTCGAGTTGCGAAAGGGCGAGACGATCGTTCACGCCAGTGACAGACCAGACGTCGTCGGCCATGACCGCGTGCACCGGCTTGCCCTCGCCGCTGGCCATCTCGACGATATCCGTGAGGTAGAGCTCGCCCTGGGCATTGCCCGACTCCAACCGCGACAGCCAGCGTACGAGATCGCCAAAGCGTGCCATGAGGATGCCGGTATTCACCTCCTGGACCCGACGCTCTCCTTCGGTCGCGTCCTTCTCCTCGACGATCCTCACCACCGACTCGGTATCGTCGCGCAGGATCCGCCCGTAACCGGTCGGGTTGTCCATGTGCACCGTCAGCAGCGAGACCGGCGCCGTGTCCACGGCGAGCTCACGCAGCAGCCCCTCGCCCAGAAGCGGCACGTCGCCGTACAGGACAAGTACGCGATCGTCCTCGGCCGCGTCCAGCCCCTCTATGCCCAGCCAGACGGCATGACCGGTCCCGTTCTGCTCGTGCTGCCAGACCCAGTGGATGGGCCGGTCGGCCTCGGCGGACCGGACGGCCTCACCCTGGTGCCCGATGACCACTCGAATGGAGGCGGGATCGAGAGCCTCGGCCGTGTCGAGACAGTGCGCCAACATGGATCGCCCACCGATTTCATGGAGTACCTTCGGGCGGCTCGACCGCATACGCGTACCCTTCCCGGCCGCAAGCACCACCACGTGGAGCTCGGAACGTGACTGCCTGGTCATTGTCTTTTCCTCATCGTCTATTGCCCGACCTGCGCCGGCCACAAACAGAAAAGGAGCCCGGAGGCCCCTTTTCGATCATCGATTCGCGGATATCGCTCAGCGACGGCCCCTCTCGGCGCGCATGTCCTTGATCCACTTCAGCCGTTCCTCCGCCTCGATCATGATCATCTCGGCCGAGGTGAAGTCGAGCTGCCCACGCTGCTCGTACTCCCGAACGTACTCTTCTTCTTCGCCCATGCGGGCCTCGAGTTCATTCGGATCGAGCTGCTTGGCGTCCTCTTCCGTCAGCGCCCAGTCAGCGATGATGCTGACGACGTGGGGCTGGATCTCGACCACCCCGAAACCGACGAAATAGCGCACGATCGAGCCGTCGTCCTGGTGCACCCGGACTTCGCCCGGGCGCAGTACCGACAACGTCTGCGTGTGGCGGGCGGTAACGCCCATTTCGCCGGCCTCGGTCGGGATCGTGACGAACGTCGCGGTCCCGCTGAAGATCGGCTTTTCCATGCTGACGATGTCGACTCGGGTAGTCATAGCCATTGTCGACCTCCGTTATCAGGCCTTCTCAGCCATCTTGTTGGCCTTCTCGACGGCTTCGTCGATGGTGCCAACCATGTAGAACGCCTGCTCCGGCAGGTGATCGTATTCGCCGGCCACGATGCCCTTGAACGCGCGGATCGTTTCCTTGAGCGGAACGTAGCGACCCGGCGCGCCGGTGAACACTTCGGCGACGAAGAACGGCTGCGACAGGAAGCGCTGGATCTTCCGCGCACGGGAGACGATCGCCTTGTCGTCATCGGAGAGCTCGTCCATGCCGAGGATCGCGATGATGTCCTTCAGCTCCTTGTAGCGCTGCAGGGTGACCTGCACGCCGCGAGCGGTGTTGTAGTGCTCTTCGCCGACGACCTGCGGGTCGAGCTGACGGCTGGTCGAGTCCAGCGGATCGATCGCCGGGTAGATACCCATGGCGGCGATGTCACGTGCCAGTACGACGGTGGCATCGAGGTGGGCGAAGGTGGTCGCCGGGGCCGGGTCGGTCAGGTCATCCGCCGGGACGTAAACGGCCTGGACGGAGGTGATCGAACCCGTCTTGGTCGAGGTGATGCGCTCCTGCAGGACACCCATTTCCTCGGCCAGCGTCGGCTGGTAGCCCACCGCGGCCGGCATACGGCCCAGCAGTGCGGACACCTCGGTACCCGCCAGGGTATAACGGTAGATGTTGTCGATGAACATCAGGACGTCACGGCCCTCGTCACGGAAGAACTCGGCCATGGTCAGGCCGGTCAGCGCGACGCGCAGACGGTTGCCGGGCGGCTCGTTCATCTGACCGTATACCAGCGCCACCTTGTCGAGGACGTTGGAGTCCTTCATCTCGTGGTAGAAGTCGTTGCCCTCACGGGTACGCTCACCAACGCCGGCGAATACCGAGTAACCGCTGTGCTCGACGGCGATGTTGCGGATCAGCTCCATCATGTTGACGGTCTTGCCCACACCGGCACCGCCGAACAGGCCGACCTTGCCGCCCTTGGCGAACGGGCAGAGCAGGTCGATGACCTTGACGCCCGTCTCGAGCAGCTCGGTACCGGCCGCCTGCTCGTCGAAGGTCGGTGCCTTGCGGTGGATCGACCACTTCTCGTCGGTCTCCACGTCGCCGGCTTCGTCGATGGGGTTGCCCAGCACATCCATGATGCGACCCAGGGTGCCCTTGCCGACCGGTACGGAGATCGGCTTGCCCGTGCCCGTCACGGCCATGCCGCGCTTGAGACCGTCGGACGTGCCCATGGCGATGCCACGGACGATGCCGTCACCGATTTGCTGTTGAACTTCGATCACAAGGCCGGTGTCGTCGACGCGGACGGCGTCATAGACGGCGGGCACCTGGTCTTGCGGAAACTCGACGTCGATCACCGCCCCGATGATCTCGACAATTTTTCCAGAACTCATGTGTGTTCCTCTTTCAATTCGAAAAATGGGTTGGTGCCGTCGTCACACGGCGGCCGCGCCGGACACGATCTCGGAGATCTCCTGGGTGATCGCCGCCTGACGCGCCTTGTTGTACTGCAGCTTCAGGTCCGTGATCATGTCGCTGGCGTTGTCGGACGCGTTCTTCATCGCGATCCGACGGGCCGCCATCTCGCAAGCCACGTTCTCGATGGCTGCGGACACGACCAGGCCCGAGATGTAGCGCTTGAGCACCGCGTCCAGGACGATCTGCGAGTCGGGCTCGTAGAGATAGTCCCAGTGGTGCTTCAGGCTCTCGTCTTCCTGATACTTCAGGGGCGCGACCTGCTCGACCGTCGGGTTCTGGCTCATCGAGTTCACGAACTCGTTGTGTGCCAGCTCGATGCGGTCCACGTCGCCGTTCTCGTATGCGGCCAGCGCGGCGTTGATCGCCTTGCGCATCGCAGCGTAGGAAGGCTTGTCCCCCAGCCCGGTAACGGAGGTCAGAACGTTGCCCCCGTAGCGCTGGAAGAAGGCCCGACCCTTGCTGCCGACCGGGATGACGTCGACCTCGACACCATTCTTCTCGTATTCACGGATCTTTTCGCCGGTGCGTTTCAGCAGGTTGACGTTCAGCCCGCCGCACAGGCCGCGATCCGTGGTCACCACGATCATCAGAACGCGCTTGACCTCGCGCTCGACCATCAGGGGATGGTGGTACTCAGGATGCGCGTTGGTGATATGTCCGACTACCTCGAGAAACTTCTCGGCGTAGGGACGTGTCGCCTCCATCGCTTCCTGGGCCCGCCGCATCTTGGATGCGGCGACCATTTCCATCGCCTTGGTGATCTTGCGCGTGTTCTGGACGCTCTTGATCTTGGTGCGAATCTCTTTGCCTACGGCCATGATTTCGCTCCCGGTTAATAGACGCCTTTGGCCTTGAAGTCCTCGATGACTTTCTTGAGCTCGGCGGCAATCTCGTCGTTGAAGTTGCCCTCGTCACCGATCTTGCTGGCCAGGTCGCCGGCGTTATCGGCGGCATAGGCATGCAGGGCCGCCTCGAAGTCGTTGACCTTCTCGACCGGCACGTCGTCGAGGAAGCCCTCGTTGGCGGCGGTGAGCGACAGGGACATCTCGGTGACCGACAGCGGCTTGTACTGCGGCTGCTTCATGAGCTCGGTGACGCGCTTGCCGCGCTCCAGCTGCTTGCGGGTCACCTCGTCGAGGTCGGAAGCGAACTGCGAGAACGCCGCCAGCTCGCGGTACTGAGCCAGGTCGGTACGGATGCCGCCGGCCAGCTTCTTGACCGCCTTGGTCTGGGCCGAGCCACCAACACGCGATACCGAGATACCCGGGTTGATCGCCGGGCGGATGCCCGAGTTGAACAGGTCGGTCTCGAGGAAGATCTGACCGTCGGTGATCGAGATCACGTTGGTCGGAACGAACGCGGAGACGTCGCCGCCCTGGGTCTCGATGATCGGCAGCGCGGTCAGCGAGCCGGTCTTGCCCTTGACTTCACCGTTGGTGAACTTCTCGACGTAGTCCTCGTTGACGCGCGAGGCCCGTTCCAGCAGACGCGAGTGCAGGTAGAAGATGTCACCCGGGTAGGCTTCACGGCCCGGCGGACGACGCAGGAGCAGGGAGATCTGGCGGTAGGCCCAGGCCTGCTTGGTCAGGTCGTCGTACACGATCAGGGAGTCCATGCCGCGGTCGCGGAAGTACTCGCCCATGGTGCAACCGGCGTAGGCGGCCAGGTACTGCATGGCGGCCGGGTCGGAAGCGCCGGCGGATACGACGATGGTGTACTCCATCGCGCCGTGCTTCTCGAGCTCGCGGACCACGTTGGCGACGGTCGAGGCCTTCTGGCCCATCGCGACGTATACGCAGTAGACGCCCTTGCCCTTCTGGTTGATGATCGTGTCGATCGCGACAGCGGTCTTACCGGTCTGGCGATCGCCGATGATCAGCTCACGCTGGCCACGGCCGATCGGCACCATGGAGTCGATGGCCTTGATACCGGTGAGGATCGGCTGGTCGACGCTCTGACGCTCGATGACGCCCGGGGCGATCTTCTCGATCGGGGCAGTGGTTTCGGCGTTGATTTCGCCACGACCATCGATCGGCTGACCGAGGGTGTTGACGACGCGGCCGAGGAGTTCCTTGCCGATCGGCACTTCAAGGATGCGCTGGGTGCACTTGACCTGATCGCCTTCCTTGAGGTGCTCGTAGTTGCCCAGAACGACGGCGCCGACCGAGTCGCGCTCGAGGTTCATGGCCACGGCAAAGGTGCCGCCCGGCAGCTCGAGCATCTCGCCGAGCATCGCTTCGCTCAGGCCGTGGATTTTCAGGATGCCGTCGCCCACCGAGACGATGGTGCCGACGGTTTGCGCTTCTGCGCCGGCATCGAAGTTTTCGATGCGCTCTTTAATCAGACTGCTGATTTCAGACGGGTTGATCATGGAAGATCTCCTTAGCGACTCATTTGTACGGCAAGATGCTCGAGCTCTC
>NZ_JAWLBP010000025.1:0-27711 GCF_041687595.1 Guyparkeria sp.
GGTGACGTCGCCAATGACGCTCAGCCGGCCATGCGGGCGAACACGCGCTCGGCGGCGGCAACGGTGGCATCGATCTCCTCCTCGCCATGGGCCATCGAAACGAAACCCGCCTCGAACGACGACGGCGCGAAGTACACGCCTTCCTCCAGCATGCCGTGGAAGAAGGTCTTGAAGGCCTCCTTGTTGCAGGCCGTCGCGTCGTTGAAATTCGCCACCCGGTCCTTGTCGGTGAAGAACAGGCCGAACATGCCGCCGACGTTCTGGGTGATCATCGGGATGCCATGCGCCTTCGCAGCCGCGGACAGGCCATCGCAAAGGGCCTGGGTGCGGCGGGTCAACACGTCGAAGAAACCGGGTACGCTGATCAATTCGAGCGTCTTGACGCCCGCCGCCATGGCCATCGGGTTCCCCGACAGCGTGCCCGCGTGATAGACCGGACCCATCGGCGAGATCATCTCCATGATCTCGCGCCGGCCGCCGAAGGCCCCTACCGGCATGCCGCCACCGATCACCTTGCCCATCGTGGTCAGGTCCGGCTTGATGCCGTAATGCTCCTGTGCACCGCCGAGAGCGACGCGGAAACCG
Organism: Guyparkeria sp.; assembly: GCF_041687595.1. Taxonomy (NCBI): domain Bacteria; kingdom Pseudomonadati; phylum Pseudomonadota; class Gammaproteobacteria; order Chromatiales; family Thioalkalibacteraceae; genus Guyparkeria; species Guyparkeria sp. The sequence continues at coordinate 586 of NZ_JAWLBP010000025.1, forward strand.
GTCATCACCTCGTCGAAGATCAGCACCGCACCGTACTCGTCGCAGACCTGACGCAGCCCCTCGAGGAAGCCCGGCTCCGGGGGAATGCAGTTCATGTTGCCGACTACCGGCTCGACGATGATCGCCGCCACCTCGTCGCCTACCTCGGCGAACACCTCGCGCACCTGCTCGAGGTTGTTGTACTCCACGGTGGTGGTCAAATCCGCGAACGCCTTGGGCACACCCGGCGAGCTCGGCACACCATGAGTCAGGGCACCGGAGCCGGCCTCGACCAGCAGTGAGTCGGAATGCCCGTGGTAGTTGCCCTGGAACTTGACGATCCGGTCCCGGCCGGTAAAGCCACGCGCCAGTCGAATAGCGCTCATGGTCGCCTCGGTGCCCGAGGAGGTCAGTCGCACCATGTCCATGGAGGGGACCAGTTCGCACAGGAGGTCGGCCATGCGCGTTTCGCTGACGGTCGGCGCCCCGTAGGACAGCCCCCGGGTGGCCGCCTCGCGCACCGCCTCGATCACCTCGGGCTGCGCATGACCGAGGATCATCGGGCCCCAGGAGCCGACATAGTCGATGTACGGCCGGTCGTTCTCGTCAAAGAAGCGTGCCCCTTCGGCCCGCTTGACGAACACGGGATCGCCCCCGACCGAGCCGAAGGCACGCACCGGCGAATTCACGCCGCCGGGAATGTGGGCCTGTGCTTTCTCGAATAGCTCGTGGTTGGATGCGGTCATCTACGCAGTCTCCGAATCGTCATGAATTTTCGTAATTTGTTCGGCCAGGGCCGCGGCCGCCGCGCGGATGTCGGTCGAGGAGAACACCTCGCTGATCACCGCGACCATGTCGGGGTGATACGGGAGCAGATCGACAATGTTGTCCGCCGTAATGCCGCCGATGGCACACACCGGCAGCCCCAGCCGCTCCCGGGCCCAGGCCAGCAGTTCGGCCGAGGCGCTGGGCGCGTGGGGCTTGGTCGGGGACGGGAACATGGCACCGAAGGCAAGGTAGTCCGCTCCGGCGGCCGCGGCGTGTTCGGCCCGCTGGCGGTCAGCATAACAAGACACGCCGATGATCGCATCGAGCCCCATCTCCTCGAACCGCTGGCGCGCGTCGACCAGGGCGTGATCGTCGCGCCCCAGGTGCACGCCGTCGGCGCCGACGTCTATGGCCAGGTCGATGTCGTCGTTGACGATGAAGGTGCAGTCATGCCGTAGACAGAGGGCGGACAGGGCCGCCGCTTCCGCACGCCGGCGGTCGGTGTCATCGCTCTTGTCCCGGTACTGGACGATCCTCGCCCCACCCTCGATGGCATCACCCACGGCCTGGACCAGTTCGTCGCGGACGAAGCGTGTGGTGTCCGTGATCACGTACAGGCCTTGTAGCGCCGCTCGGCGACGAGCATTCGATTCACTCATCCATTCCGCTCCTGTTCGGCCAGTTCCCGGGCCCCGGCCAACCCGAGGCCGGAGTCGGCCACCACCCAGAGGGGCATACGCCCGAGCAATGTCGAGAACCGACCCTTGTCGAGAAAGCCGGTCAGGGTCTCCTCGCGCAGGAACGGCAGCACGTGCCCCGCGATCGCCCCGGCGATGAACACCCCGCCGAACGGCAGGGTCTTGAGTGCCATGTTGCCTGCTTCGGCACCAAGGATGCGGGCGAAGAAGCGGCAGGCGATCATTGCGCATTCGTCCTCGCCGTTTGCCGCCATCCGGGTGACCATCGCGTTGCGGTCTTCGGCTTCGGACAGGCGCCTGTCGGCATCCGGCGACGAGCGACCCAGCTCATGTTCGCGTGCAAAAGCGTACAGGGCGGAGAAGCCGGCCCCGCTCAGCAGCCTCTCGTAGCTCACGTGGCCGCCGCAACGACGCCGCATGAAGGCGAGAAGTTCGTCCTCGCGGGCGTTGTTGGGGGCGAAATCGCAGTGCCCGCCCTCGCTCGGCATGGGTAGAAACCGGTGTCCATCGTGATAGAAAACTGCCTCGCCCAGTCCCGTACCCGGAGCGATAACGGCCACGTGTCCGCCCTCGAACGTGGCGTCAGGATTCAGCGCCACGCGGCGTCGAACGGGGCTGGCCATCGCCCCGAGGCCGACCGCGACCAGGTCGTTGACGATGCGCACCGGGACATCGGCAAGGAGTTCACGCACCTGGGCGGCGGAGACCGTCCACGGGAGGTTGGTCGTCCGGGCCACCTCTTCTCCGGGCTGACCGGCCACCGGACCGGCCACGCCGAAGGCCGCCGACTCGATGTTCTGCCACTCGATCTGCCGATCCTTCTCCAGCCCCTGCCGGAAATCATCCAGCAGTTCGGGCAGGCTCGCGTAGTCGGCACTCGGCAGGTGGCGCTCCACCACCGGGTGCGGCTCGCCGGCCCGGAAGACGGCCAGCCGCGAGCGGGTGCCGCCGATGTCACCGGCGAGAATCATGACTCTTCCTCCGATTTTTCTTCCACGTCCACACCCAGAAGCATGTTCAGCGACCGGCTGACCCACTGGGCCACCTCGTCCGGCGACGAGCGATAGAAAGCCTGCCAGGCCCGATCGCGCACCTCGTCGTAACGATCGTCGTCTTCCGGGTGCCGATCGACCCAGGCAAGCCGCACGGCGTGCCCGATCAGCACATCCAGGACGAGCGGCTCTTCCACCGAGAGCCCCGGGTGGCGCTGAGCGATCTCGACCAGCGCGGCCAGCGCCTCGATGCAGAGCTGGCGATATTCCGGCGCGGCGACCCGGTTCAGCAGGTGCTCGACCTCCAGGGCGAAGTTGTGCTCGCCCGCCGTGGTCTGGCTGCGATACAGCGCGCTGTCGAGTGCGTTCCTCGGATCATAGCGGTTGCCGATCACGATCGCCGGGGCATGGCCGAGCAGCGACCACAGTTGCCGATAGAAACCCGACGGCAACCGCCCGACGGCCCCCTGGATCTGGCGGTAATGACACCAGTCGGTCTTTGCCTCGTCCGCGGCAAGCGCCCCGCGCATCTCCCCGGTCAGCACCTCGCCACTCTCGCCCGCGGCCAGGCTCACCGGACCGGACACGCCCTCCCGCAGGTGAAGCGCCTCCAGCCTTTCCGGATGATCACGCCAGTCCAGCGCCTCGCGCAGCTTGCGTCGGATGACGCTGGGAGCCATGGCGACCAGTTCGTCCAGTGCCCGTGCCGGGGGAATGTGCCGCTCGCGTGCGTGCAGGGCGATCAGGATCTGAAGGAGCGGGCCGATGCGCAGCGTGATGACATCCTCGAAAAGGGCCGGCTCGGCGCGTATCCAGGCGCCCAGGTGGATGATCAGTTCCTGGGTCAGGATGCGTTCCCGGGGGTCGTCGCCACAGAAGGCCGCAATGCGCCGCAGGATCTCGCTGTTGGAGACGGGCTCATCGATGACTGCCTCGCTCGTGTAGGAACGTCCCACCGCGACACGCTTGTGACGAACGATCAGGTCCATCAGCGCGACCTCGAGGAAGGCGTCGACCTTGCCCGCCTGCTCGGCAGCCAGGCGCATCACCCGCCATGCCTGCATCTGCTGGGCGACTCGAAAGAGCGTCGACAGGTGCTCGGTCGTCGTGCGCAGGTGGCCGAGAGCATCCGGGAAGCGGTGCCGATCGGATGCTGCGACCCACTCGAGGCGTTGCAGGACGGCCAGTTGCTCTTCGAGCCGATGCGTTTCACCGAAGGCCTCCTGCAACGCTTCCCGTGAAGGCGCGTCACCCAGGCGCTCCAGCATCTCGCCTGTCTCGCCGTCTGCCTGCCACTGCGAGGCATCCACGACCGGTCGTCGAGCCCAGCCGGGCATCGGTCCGGGCAGGCGGATACGTGGCGCGGTACTGGAGAGATTGTCCAGATCGTCGAAGTGGACGGGCACCTCGCCCACGAGCCCGCTGGACAATTCGTCACGACAGAACCTGAGCAGCGCGTCGAATCCCTGCACCTCGAGCATCCATTCGGACACCAGGAAGAGAAACAGCGGACGGCCGGCCTGCCGCGCGTTGCGGTGCAGGTAGTCGATGGTCGTGCGCACCTCGTGGACGAGCAGGTGCAGGTCTCGCGTCAGGTAGAAGTCACCGGTCTCGAACAGTTGCGGAACCACGGCCCAGGCCTTGCCGTCCGTCTCGACGATGGACGCGGTGGCCAGCCCGAGCACACGACGGCGAGGTCGACCGCTCAACCCCAGGCGCGGGTTTTCCCCCACGTGGGCCAGGCTTTCCGTCAGCGCCCGGGCGGACGTGATCTGGACCCAGGACTCGCCCAGCACACTCACCGGTTCGACGCCGGCATCCGAAAGATGCGCCGCCACGGCATCCGTCTCGGCGACAACGGCCACGGAGATTGCCGGAGAACGCTGCACGCGCAGGTTGCGGCGGCGATTGAGGGGGTCGATATCCGACACGTCCACCAACCCGTGACGGAGCAGGCGCCCGACCACCCACAGGCTTTGCGCCCATACCAGCGGTCGATTGTCGTTCGGCACGCGTTGGGTGGTGCCGGGATGCGTCCGCTCTTCCTCCAGGTTGTCGGCCGTGACGTAGTACAACTCCGGGAGCAGGCCCTGACCGTTCTCCTCGATCGCCAGGGACTCGAGCTGCCGGTCGATCTCGGCCGCAGCCCCGATATCGCCGGCAAACACCGTGTTGATCAGCCGGAAGGCGAGGAACAGCGGCCATTCGGACTCGATGTTGGCGAATGCCTCGAGCTCCTGCGGTTCGTAATGCAGCTTGTTCTCGTCCTCGACGACTGTCTGGTGGCCGTCGCGCAGGAAGCGCTTGTAGCCGTAGCGGCCCGACAGGCGTTTGTCGATCGTCGCATCGATCCGCTCGACCAGATCCCCATCATGGACGGCGAAGCCGGGAAAGCCGATCACGGCGAACAGCGCCGAATCCACTTCCTTGGAACCGGACTCCCGGGGCAGGAGGGCCAGCAGGCTCTGCTCGACGCGGACGATATCGTCGGTGACCACCCTCACCCGCGTACTCGCATCACCCTCACCGCCGAACAGGTCGAAGCCGTCAACGGCCTCGAGGGCCGCGAGCACCAGCCCCAATGAACTGGCGTTGAGCTCCCGCACCCCTCGGTTGATCTTGTTGCCCCGCTCCCAGATCCCGTAATCGGGAGTGACATAGGCCCGCGAGAGATACCAGACGAGATTCTGCACGAAGTCGACCTCGTCCCGGCTCTGGATGATGCGCAGGCCGCTGAGGGTCATCTGCACCAGCATCAGGACGAACAGCGAGGTGGCATCGAGCTGCAGATGCCCCCACTCCTCGTCGCCGACCACGGCCTCGCCGGTGGCGGTGTCGTACTTGGCATGCAGCGCGTCGATGGGGGCCAGACTGTGCTTGAAGCGCTCGACGCGATCCGACTGGCGCATCATCGCCGTCAGCAGGCCGCGCATGTTCCGGACGGTGGCCTGCTCGAGCTCGTAGGCGCGCGCCGAGGAGTGACCGGTGCGCCGGTAGGCCATCCCCAGCGCCCAGGCGCCGAGGACGCTGTAGACGTTGTCACGCACCCAGGCATCGGTGTAGTCACCGTGGGCCGTGACGGCCGTGCTGGCGGGAAGCAGGCCGGATACCGGGTGCTGTCGGTCAAGGATGTGGCGACGCACCTCGGCATAAAGAACGTCGAGCTGTGCGGCGGGATTCGGCGCGTCAGTCGAACCGGCCAGTCCATCCCGCGGAGCGTTGCCTGCACTCATGGTTGGTCACCCGTTACGGCCCCGGACGTGCCGGAAAGAAGGTCCCGGCGGATCACCCGGGCGCGTCCGTCAAGTATGGGGGTTCACGACGGCCTCGGCCAGCCCGGATCGACCGGACCGCGCCATCGGGCTCGGGACCGGTTCAGTGCCGGGTCGACCCGGGCGGTTCGACGCTGTCGCCACTGAGCAGCTGCTCGACATCGACACGATCGAAACGATACAGGCTGCCGCAAAAATCGCAGCGGACTTCGAGGCTGCCCGGTGTTTCGTCGTTCTCGAGGGATTCCTCCAGCTCCACACGCCCCAGACTTGCCAGCATGGCGCCGACCGCCTCGCGCGAGCAGCCGCAGTTGAACTGCACCCGCGCTACGTCGTGGATCCGCAGGCTTTCCTGGTGGAACAATCGGTGCAGTAGCTCTGGGGCCGACACGTCGAGCATCTCCGCGCGGCCCTTCTCCCCGACCAGTGTGTCGACCAGCTTGCCGACGTGCTCGAACTCCAGCGCGGCCGGGCCCGAGGCGGGGATGATCCCGCCGGTCTCCGGCATCTGCTGGACCAGCATGCCGGCGATCGCGGTGGCGTCGCCGGCCAGTACGAGCCGCGTCGGCAGTTGCTCGGACTGCTGGAAGTACCCCTCGATGGCATGTTCGAGTCTCTCGCCGGTGATCGGCACCAGCGACTGGTAGCGCTGCCCCTCGTCCGGCTCGATGGTCAGCACCAGCTGTCCCCGTCCCATCAGGTCGGTCAGCGAAGTCCCGGCCTCGGCCAGCCGCTCGCCGTCCCACTTGGCCATGCAGCGGAAACGACGGTCGGAGCGGACCTGGACCACCAAGAGGCTGATCGGGCCATGGCCCGCGAACTGCAGCACCAGGCGCCCCTCGAACTTCAGGCTGGCGACCATCAGCACCGCCCCGGCCACGGCCTGGCCAAGGAGGGAGGCGACCTCGGGGGGATAGTCGCTGTTCTCGATTGCCGATTGCCAGGCATTCTCCAGGCGTAACGACACGCCCCGGACGCGGCCGTCCTCGAAGGAAAACCGGAACAGCTCGTCACTCTGCGGCAAGGACTGCCAGTCCACTGTCGCGGTTGTCTCGTGGTCCGCCATCGCCTTACTCGCCGTCCAGTCGACGCTTGAGCACGTCGTTGACCGCCTTCGGGTTCGCCTTGCCCTTCGCCGCCTTCATCACCTGGCCGACGAAGAAGCCGAACAGCTTGTCCTTGCCGCCGCGATAGGCCTCGACCTGTCCCGGGTTGGCCGCGATCACCTCGTCGACCATTGCCTCGATCGCCCCGGTGTCTGAAATCTGCTTGAGGCCGCGGGCCTCGATGATCTCGTCCACCGAGCCGCCCTCCTCGGCCAGCGTCTCGAATACCTCCCGGGCGAGCTTGTTCGACAGCGTGCCATCGGAGATGCGCACGAGCAGGTCGGCAAGCCGGTCGGCCGATACCGGGCACCGGTCGATCTCGGTTTCCCGGCGGTTGAGCAACGCGGCGACCTCGCCCATCACCCAGTTGGCGGCCAGCTTGGCGTCACTGCCCTCACGGGCGATAACGGCCTCGAAGTACTCCGCCGTGGCACGACTCGAAGTGAGCACACCGGCATCGTAGGCACTCAGCCCGTACTCGGACTGGTAGCGTTCGGCCTTGGCATCCGGCAGTTCGGGCAGCTCGGCGCGCCAAGACTCGACGGTCTCGTCGTCGACGACCACCGGCAACAGGTCCGGGCACGGGAAGTAGCGGTAATCGTCCGCCTCTTCCTTGGTACGCATCAGGCGGGTCTCGTCGCGGTCAGGGTCGTACAGGCGCGTGGCCTGGACCACCTCACCGCCGGTCTCGAGCAGGTCGACCTGCCGCTCGATCTCGAACTCGATAGCCCGTTGCAGAAAGCGGAACGAGTTGACGTTCTTGATCTCGGTACGCGTACCAAAGGCCTCGTCGCCCTCGGGGCGCACGGAGACGTTGGCGTCCACGCGGAACGAGCCTTCCTGCATGTTCCCGTCGCAGATGCCGAGATACTGCACGATCGCGTGGACCTTGCGGGCGTAGGCTACCGCCTGCTCGGGGCTGCGCATGTCCGGCTCGGAGACGATCTCGATCAGCGGCGTGCCGGCCCGGTTGAGGTCGATGCCGGACATGCCGTGGAAGTCTTCGTGCAGGGACTTGCCGGCATCTTCCTCGAGATGGGCACGAGTCACACGGATGGTGTGCTCTCGCGCTTTCTTGCCCTCACCGGTGGTGATGGTCACCGACCCGCCGACCACGATCGGCCGCGCGAGTTGCGTGGTCTGGTAGCCCTTGGGCAGGTCGGGGTAGAAGTAGTTCTTCCGATCGAAGCTCGACACGCGGGAAATATCCGCATCGATAGCCAGACCGAACAGCGAGGCCATGCGCACGGCACCCTCGTTCAGGACCGGCAGCACGCCGGGCAGCCCCAGGTCGACGGCGCAGGCCTGGGCGTTGGGCTCGGCGCCGAAGGCGGTCGACGCCCCGGAAAAGATCTTGGACCGTGTGGCCAACTGGGCATGGATCTCCAGGCCGATGACCGCTTCCCAGCCCGAAGGGATGGCATAGTCAGACATGTCGTTTTCTACCCTTCGCGTTATTGGTTGGAGGAGTCGGCAGCAACCGGCGGCATCTGCCGATGCCAGTCGACGCGTTGCTGGTACTGATGCGCGACGTTGAGCAGACGGGCCTCGTCGAAGTGGCGGCCGATCAGTTGCAGGCCTACCGGCCGCCCACCGGCGAAGCCGGCGGGCACGGACATCCCCGGCAGGCCGGCGAGGTTGACCGGGATGGTGAAGATATCCTCGAGGTACATCTTGGCCGGATCACTGCTGTGCGCACCACGGTCGAATGCCGCGGTCGGGGTCACCGGGCCTGCGATCACGTCGCACTGCTCGAAGGCGCGGTCGAAGTGGGCGCTCACCAGGCGGCGCGCCTTCTGGGCACGCCGGTAGAAGGCATCGTAGTAGCCGGCGGACAGTGCATAGGTGCCGACGAGAATGCGTCGCTTGACCTCGGCACCGAAGCCCTCCGAGCGGGTGCGCTCGTAGAGATCCTGCAAGTCCCTGGGCTCCTCGCAGCGGTAGCCGAAACGCACGCCGTCGAAGCGCGACAGGTTCGAGGAGGCTTCGGCCGGGGCGAGAAGGTAGTAGGCGGCCAGGGCGATGTCGGCATCCGGCAGGTCGATCTCGACCGTCTCCGCACCGGCGGCCCGCAACTCGTCGATGGCAGCCTCCACGGCATCACCCACCGCCGGATCCAGGGCCTCCGTGAACCACTGCTTCGGAATGCCCACGCGCAACCCGGTGATCGACTCCCCGAGGGTAGCGGTGTAATCCGGCACGTCGCGGTCCGCAGAAGTCGAATCGCGCCGGTCGAAACCGGCCATCTCGCCAAGCACGATCGCGCAGTCCTCGGCGGACTTGGCGATCACGCCACCCTGATCGAAGCTCGAGGCATAGGCGATCATCCCGAAGCGCGACACTCGGCCGTAGGTGGGCTTGATGCCCGTCACGCCACAGTAGGCCGCCGGTTGACGGATCGAGCCGCCGGTGTCCGTTCCGGTCGCGAAGGGCGCCAGGCGGGCGGCGACCGCCGCGGCCGATCCGCCCGACGAGCCGCCCGGCACGGCCTTCTCGTCCCATGGGTTGGCCACCGGCCCGAAATGGCTGTTCTCGTTCGAGGACCCCATGGCGAACTCGTCCATGTTCGTCTTGCCCAGAAGTACCGCCCCGGCGCGGGTCAGGCGCTCGTGCACGGTCGAGTCGTAGGGGGACACCCAGTCGGCCAACATGCGCGAGCCGCAGGTCGTGCGGGTGCCTTTGGCGCAGAAGATGTCCTTGTGCAGGTAGGGAATGCCCGCGAGCGCCGCCTCCGACGCCGCGGGCGCGACCGCATCCACCCGACTGATCAGACTGTTGAGGCCGGGATCGATCGACTCGATGCGCGCGGCAAACGTGCCGGCGAGTTCGGCAGGAGAGAGCTCGCCGGCCACGAGCAGGCGACGCAGTTCGGGGATCGAGGCGTTGATGATGGCCGATTCCCCGGTGGCGGCTGAGTGTTGGCTGTTACTGGACACGACGTTGCTTCCCGAGATTCGTATGGGTGACAGGTAACGAACGGATTCGAGGCAATAGGCCCCGCGGCGGGACGCCTATTCGATCACCTTGGGCACGAGGAACAGACCGCGCTCACTCGCGGGCGCGCCGGCCATCAGTTCCTCGCGCTGATCGGTCTCCGTGACCTCGTCCTTGCGCAATCGCTGCGTCTGGTCCAGCGGATGCGCCATCGGCTCCAGCTCGTTGAGCCGTGGGTCGTCGAGCAGGGACGCCTGATCGAGAATCGCGTTGAGGTCCGAGCGCAGCGCATCACGCCATTCCGGTTCGATCGCGATGCGGGCCAAGTGCGCCACGGCCTGAAGCTGGTCGTTCGTCAGCGACATGGACGGAACCCCCGAAGAAAAAGTGAGTCAACAACCGCAGGGCCGCCCCTGCCGGAGGGCGGGCCGCGGGTAAGGAAACCGGCCGGCAGGCACCGCTGTCCGAGCCCGTTTCCGGCCATCAAAATCCGGCGCGAAGCCTATCACAGGCACGCTTGCTAAGGCACGCGCATGTTGCTACCTTAACCGCTTATTTTACGGTGTCCCAGACCTTGTGTTTGCCCAGCCAATCCGGGCGATCCGACAACTGGCACACCGAAAAAAACGGGAAAGGACTCAGTGCCCGCTCCCTCCGTACACGGAGCGGCACAGGCAGACATGCCAACACGACAAGACTCTCACCTCTACACAATAGCTACCGGTTAAATCCCCCATGTTCAAAGGCTTTCGCGGCATTTTCTCCACCGACCTCTCCATCGACCTCGGTACCGCCAACACGTTGATCTACGTCTCCGGTCAGGGAATCGTTCTGGACGAGCCGTCGGTGGTCGCCCTGCGCAACGACGGTGGCCAGACCGTGATCCAGGCCTACGGCGAGGAGGCCAAGCAGATGGTCGGCCGCACGCCGAAATCAATCCATGCCGTCCGCCCGCTGCGCGACGGCGTGATCGCCGACTTTCACGTCACCGAGAAGATGTTGCAGCACTTCATCAAGAAGGTGCACTCCTCCCATTGGTTCCGTCCGAGCCCGCGTGTGCTGGTTTGCGTGCCGGTGGGTGCCACGCAGGTCGAGCGCCGTGCCATCCGCGAGTCCGTCCTCTCCGCCGGCGCCAGACGGGCGTTCATCATCGAGGAGCCCATGGCGGCAGCCATCGGCGCCGGCGTGGACGTCGACGAGCCGCGCGGCTCGATGGTGGTCGACATCGGTGGCGGCACCTCCGAGGTGGGCGTGATCTCGCTCGACGGCATCGTCTACTCCTCGTCGGTACGCATCGGCGGCGACAAGTTCGACGAGGCGATCATCGCTTTCGTCCGCCGCCACTACGGCATCCTGATCGGCGAGGCCACCGCCGAGCGGATCAAGAAGGAAATTGGCAGTGCCTACCCGGGCAAGGAACTGCGCGAAATCGACGTCAAGGGCCGCAACCTGGCCGAGGGCGTGCCGCGCAGCTTCACGCTCAACTCCAACGAGATCCTCGAAGCCCTGCAGGAGCCGCTGTTCGGTATCGTTCAGGCCGTACGCGCTGCCCTCGAACAGACTCCGCCGGAACTGGGCGCGGACATCGCCGATCGCGGCATCGTGCTCACCGGTGGCGGCGCCCTGCTGCAAGATCTGGACAAGTTGCTGATGGAAGAGACCGGCCTGCCGGTGGTCATCGCGGAAAACCCGCTGACCTGCGTGGCCCGTGGCGGCGGCAAGGTGCTCGACCTGATCGACCAGCGCAACACCACCCTGTTCGCTGACGAATAACGGCGCCGGCCATGGCGCTGTTCGACACCCACCGCCCCGGCTTCAATCTGCTGCTGGTTCTGGTTGTGGTCTCCATCGTCCTGATGAGCCTCGACCGTATCGGGACGCGCTGGGTGAACGAACTCGACGGTGGAGTCGGCGGAGCGACCGACGCCGTGATCAAGGTGATCCACCAGCCGGTCGCGCTGTTCCAATCCGTGGTCCAGTGGTTCGGCGATCGTGACCAACTGCATGACGAACTGGAACGCCTGCAGGAGGAGAACCTCCTGCTCCGCGGCCAGATGCAGCAGTTCGCCAGCCTCAAGCGGGAAGTGGACGGGCTCCGGCAACTGCTCAACGGCCGCCCGGTCGAGGTTCCCCCGGTTCTGCTCGCCCGCCGCATCGGGCGCCCCCCGAACGCGGAAGGCAACCTGTTCACCATCGGCCGCGGCCTGGATGACGACGTGCTGCCCGGGGATCCCGTCATCGACGCTTACGGGTTGGTGGGACAGGTGCTCCGCAGCACCCGCTCGGGCGCCACTGTCATCCAGCTCACATCCCGCGATCATGTCCTTTCGGTCCTGCTCGGCGAGACCGGCCGGAGTGCACTGATGCGCGGTACCGGTGGACGGGAACTGGTCGTCGAGCGCGTGCCCGAGCGCACCCGCGTTGCGGCGGGCGACCTGCTCTACACGTCGGGGGTCGACGGGGCGTTCCCGCGCGGCTATCCCGCCGCGCGGGTCACGAGGGTGGACATGGACGAGGCACAGGGTTTCGTCCGACTGCATGCCGAACCGACCGCGGATCTCGATCGCCTCGATCACGTTCTGGTGATCACCGAACCGCCGGACAGCCCCACACGCCCCGCAGCTGCCGAAGACGACGAGTCAGTCGACATGCCACCGGTCGAGGAAAACCAGAATGTCGACTAGCTGGATCGCGGTCATCCTGACGAGCATCGCGGCACTGGGGCTCACGCTGATACCGTTGCCGCAGCCACTGCAGGTTCACAACCCGCAGTGGCTGCTGCTGACGGTGATCTTCTGGGCGCTGTACCGACCGGCCCAGGCAGGCCTGATCTACGCCTGGTGCGCCGGCCTGCTGCTGGACGTCGCGGTCAACGGACTGCTGGGCCTCAACGCACTACTGTTCACCCTGACGGTATTCCTGGTGCTGTCTCTGCGCCAGCGGCTAGCCGTCGCCCCCCTGCTTTCCCAGGCCCTGCTGGTCTCGGGGTTCACCCTGCTCTACCTGATGATTGCACTGTGGGTGGAAGGTGTCGCGACGGACATCATCTCCATGGCGACCTATCTCTCGCGCGCCGTGAGCAACCTGGCCGCCTGGCCGATCATCTACTTTGTCATGACTCGGCTGACGACAATCCGCATGCCGCGCTGACCGCGGACACGACCCCGTCAGGCGAAGAGGACCAGGCCCCAGACGACGGCGGCCAGCACGATAGCCATGAACACGGCCGCCGAACCAACATCCTTGGCCCGGCCGGACAGCTTGTGGGGATCGGGGCCGATCCGGTCGACGACATTCTCGACGGCCGTGTTTACGAGCTCGATCACCAGCACATTGATGACCACTGCCGCCAGAAGGGCCCGCTCGACGCCCGTGTCGCCCAGAAACCAGGCCACCGGCAACGCGATCAGGGCAACCACCACCTCCTGCCGGAAGGCCTCTTCCTTGCGCCAGGCCGCCCGCAACCCCTGCCACGAGTAGCGAGTTGCCAGAAACACCCGCTTGAGTCCATGTCGTTCCGATGGCATCGCCCGTCTCCCCGTGTGTCAGTCGGCCGCTTCCAGCATCCGTTCGTACTCGCCTGGGCTCATCCAAGATGCCGGTGAACCGGATGCACGGATCCGCACGATCCAGCCCTCGTCGAGGGGATCGTCATTGATCAGTTCCGGGCTGTCTTCCAGCGCCGAATTGATCTCGATCACCTCGCCATCGACCGGGCACAACACGTCGGAGGCCGCCTTGACCGACTCCAGTGTGGCGCAGGGCGCGCCTTCCGACACGCTCTGGCCGACATCCGGCAGGTCGGCGTAGACCACGTCACCCAGCATGTCCTGGCCCTGGTCGGTCACACCGACCGTGACCACGTCGTCCTCGACCGTGTACCACTCGTGGGTCTCCCCGTAACGCCGATCCTGCCGAATGCTCATCGATGACTGCCTCTTCACTTGCCTGTGGATCAAGACCCGGATTCTGGCACAGATCCCCCGCCGACCGCACGATCCGCTCGGTTGATCCCGGTTGGCCGACTGGGGCATATGCCGCAGTCATCGCGGGATTTCACGCGGCCACGGCGCTTTCGCCAACCCCATATCAGTCACTTGGCGCTGGCCCGATTCCTGCTCAACAGTGGGCCGCCAGACAACGATCACGAATAATCAAGAGAATGGATCACGACATCATGACACCGCAGAGCCGATCCCTCCCCTTCCGTCGAACCCGCCTGGGCCTCGCCCTGCTTCCCTTTCTGGGCGTATCGTTGGCCGCCACGGCCGCCGACTCGCTCGACACGATCCTGATCTCCGCACCGGCCCCGGTCGAAGAGCCGAGTGTCGTGTCGGTCACGCAGGAAGAGACCACCGCACCGAAGGCGGATCTCGCCGACGTCCTGCGAGAGATCAGCGGCGTGACGGCGGGCCGCATGTCCGGCCACGGGCTGGACCCGATCATCCGTGGCCAGCGCGAGCATCAGCTCAACGTGCTCCTCGACGGGGCCGGCATCGCCAACGCCTGCCCCAACCGCATGGACCCGCCCACCAGCTTCGGCAACCTCGCCGGTTACGATGCCGTCGAAGTGCGCAAGGGCGTGACCACCCTCACCCGGGGCCCCGGCGGAAGCGGCGGCTCGATCGAGCTCAAGCGCAATACCTTCGAGCGGGCCGCAGAATCCGGCATCCAGTCCCGGTTCGACTTCGGCACCAGCAGCAACGGCCTGACGGACCAGACCAGCGCGGATGTGCTGGTGAGCGACGAAAGGGTGTTCGGCCGCGTCATCGGGCAGATCGCGAACGGCGACAACTACGAGGACGGCGACGGCAACGAGGTGCCATCTTCGTACAAGCAGCGCAGCGGCACCGTCATCGCCGGCTACCGCGTCAGCGACGAGACTGGCATCGAGGTGTCCGTGGACCGCAACCGCATGCTCGACACCCGCTACGCCGGCGCCGGCATGGACTCGGTCTACGACAACGCCACGATCTACCGTATCGACGGGCGTGTCGGCGACCTGTCCGGCCCGGTCGACAATCTGCGGCTGGAGATCTCGCGCGCCAATGTCGATCACCTGATGGACAACTTCAGCCTGCGCGAGCTGACCGCCCCCATGCCGATGGAGGCCCCGGCCGAATCACACACGAGTACCGCACGGCTCACGCTGGAGTCCAATCCCGGCGACCTGAAACTGAGCTACGGGCTGGACTTCGAGCGCATCGAGCAGGATGCCCTGGCAAGGAACGCGATGACCGAGATGCTGGCCTTCCGGCAATGGCCGGACGGCCAGTCCGACCAGTTCGGCGCCTTCGTCGAAGGTGACTGGGCGATAGGCGACGCCGACGGCTTGCGCGTAGGTGCACGTATCGACCGGTTCGAATCCGAGATCGACACGTCCCTGGACAAGAGCATCGCCACGAACATGATGGTGCCCGCCGCCATCCGCGAGTCCGCGGGCGAGACAAAGAGCGATACCGAGGCAAGTGCCCTGCTGCGTTACACCCATCGCTTCGACCGGAACCTCTCGGGCGACGTCGGCCTCAGCCGCACGGCGGTCGCGCCCAATCTCACCCAGCGATACGTACTGACCGGCGGGCTCGACAAGGTCGGCAACCCGGATCTCGCCCCCGAGATCCACCACCAACTGGACGCCGGCCTGACCTGGCAGACCGATCGACAGTCCGCACGGGCCACCGTCTTCCTCGACGAGGTCACCGACTTCATCCTGCAGGACCAGGGCGGCATCAATGGCCTGCCGGCGCACTCCACCAGCTATCGCAACGTCGACGCCCGTCTCTATGGTGCCGAACTCGACCTGCGCCATGCCGTCACCGACTGGCTCAGCGCCCACGGGCAACTGGCCTACATCCGCGGCCGGAATACCGACGATTCGCGCAACCTGCCTCAGATCCCGCCGCTGTCGGGCACCGTGGGCCTGCTGGCCGAATACGCCGACTTCGACGGCGGGGTGGACCTGCGCTGGGCCGACCGGGCGACCGACCTGGACGTCGACAGCGGCCTCGATACCCGCGAGACCGCCGGCTACGGCGTGGTGGACCTCCACGCGGGCTACCGGATCAGCGCAAACTGGCAGCTCCGTGCCGGGGTCGAGAACCTGTTCGACCGGACCTACAGCGAGCACGTCAACCGGGCCTACGTCGGCACGTTTGGCGACCCGACGGCACGCATCAACGAACCCGGGCGCACCGTCTGGGCGCGCCTCACCGCCCGGTTCTGACACCGGGGCTTTCCCTTTCTCCAGACTGCCACGCGACATCGTGGCCTTGCGGCAGCCCCGGGCTGCCGTTTTTTTTGGCCTGACGAAATTGCGGGCGCCACAAGAACAAAGCCCCGTGGCGGAAGACTCCGGCACGAGGCCCATGACAGGAACAGGAAAGCGGCTGCGCGTGGAGACGCCTATTCGATGGCAAACTTCTTTAGCCGGTAGAGAAAGGTATCCCGCGAAAGGTTCAGCAGGCGTGCGGCATGCGACTTGTTGCCGCCGGTCTGCGCGAGCGCCTGGCGAAGCAGGTCGCTCTCGACCGCCTCGAGGTCCACGCCGCCCTCGGGAAGAATGAACCCCGGGGCGATCGGGCCACCGCGCTCGCACTGACTCGGCGAGCGCATTGCCGGGGGCAACGCCTCGACGTCGACCACGTTGCCGGCATGGAAAATCACCAGCCGTTCGGCCAGTTGCCTGAGCTCACGAACATTGCCCGGCCAGCGATAGCGACGCAGCACGCCCGTGGCACGGGCCGTGAGTCGTGGTACGGCAACGCCGTTACCTCGGGCGTTCTCCTCGAGGAACTGCCGGAACAGCCACTCGGCATCGCCCTGGCGGTCACGCAACGGCAGCAGTTCGATCGGTACCCCGCTCAGTCGGTAGTACAGGTCGGCTCGGAAGCCCCCCTGCTCGACCATGGCTTCGAGATCCCGGTGGGTCGCCGCCACGATGCGCAGATCCACCCGGCGGGTGCCGAGTTCCCCCACGGCGCGGGTCTCGCCGTTTTCCAGCAGTCGCAGCAACTTGGCCTGCATTGCCGTGGGCAGTTCACCCAGTTCGTCGAGGAAGAGCGTGCCCCCGTCTGCCTGATCGACCAGCCCCTGCTGGTCACTCAGCGCCCCGGTAAAGGCGCCGCGCCGGTGACCGAACAGCGTGGACTCGGCAAGATCATCCGGTATCGTGGCGCAGTTGACGGTGACCAGCGGACCACCACGGCGGGAAGAACCCTCGTGGATTGCACGGGCCGCCAGTTCCTTGCCGGTACCGGTCTCGCCGGTGATCAGCACCGTCGCATCCGTGCCCGCGACCAGCCCGATGCTGCGAAGCGTGGACTCGAAGCGTGGCGACTGGGTGCGTAATGCCTCAAGATAACGGTTTCCGGTCATGTTCCGTCTGGCCTGTTTCAATACGGGAATCAACGTTTCCGATGACAGTTTACCGCCGGGGGCATCCCGGGCAAAGCCGGCTCGATCCCGACAGTCAATAGCATGAGGGCATCCATGGCATCACCGACCTGCGATCTGAACCGTTACATCGTCGGCGGCGCGGTGCGTGACCGGCTGCTCGGCCGACCGGTCATGGACCGGGACTGGGTGGTGGTCGGCGCCACTCCCGAGATGATGCTCGAACGCGGTTTCCGCCAGGTCGGGGCGGATTTCCCGGTGTTCCTTCATCCCGAAACCGGCGAGGAACATGCGCTGGCACGCACCGAACGCAAGCAGGGGCGCGGCTACCACGGCTTCGCGGTCCATGCCGACCCGGACGTCACGCTCGAGGAGGACCTCGAACGCCGCGACCTGACCATCAATGCCATGGCGATGCAGGACGACGGCACCCTTGCCGATCCCTTCGGCGGCCAGACCGATCTCGAGGCACGGACACTCCGACATGTCGGTCCGGCCTTCGTCGAGGATCCGCTGCGGGTGCTGCGCGTCGCCCGATTCGCCGCCCAGTTGGCCGAGTACGGTTTCACCGTGGCCGATGACACCCGGGAACTGATGCGCCGGATGAGCGACAGCGGGGAACTGGCCGACCTGACCCCGGAACGCGTCTGGACCGAAACGGAAAAAGCGCTGGCGACCCATCATCCGTCACGGTACTTCGAGGTGCTGCGGGACGTCGGTGCGCTGTCACGGGTCTTTCCGGAAGTCGACGCCTTGTTCGGCGTGCCCCAGCCGGCGAAGTACCACCCCGAGATCGACACGGGCATTCATACGATGTTGGTACTCGAGGCCGCCGCTCGCCTGAGCCGTTCGATCGCGGTACGGTTCGCCGCGCTCTGCCACGATCTGGGCAAGGCACTCACTCCGCGGGACGAGTGGCCCCGTCACATCGGACACGAAGTTCGCGGCATCGCTCCGACGCGAGAGCTGTGCGAGCGCCTGCGTACACCGAAGGCCGTGCGGGAACTGGCCGTGCTGGCCACCGAGATGCACGGCCGGGTACACAAGGCCTGCGAAATGCGGGCTTCCACCCTGGTCGACCTGCTGGAACGAATGGACGCCTTCCGTCGCCCGGAACGCTTCCGGGACGTCCTGACGGTGTGCCACGCCGACGCCCAGGGCAAGCCCGGCCACGAGACCGATCCCTATCCCCAGGCAGGCTGGCTGGAACGGGTGCGGGACGTCGTGGCCGAGATATCACCCCGACCGCTGGTGGAACAGGGCTACCGTGGGGCGGAGATCGGGGAGAAGCTGCGCCAGGAGCGCATCCGTGCCGTCTCACGGCTGAAGGCGGAGCGGGGACTCCCTCAGGACTGATCCTGAAGCTCCCCGCGAAGGCGGCGAGCGGCCGAGACCATGGCGGCCAGCGCCGTTCTCACCTCAGGCCAGCCCCGCGTCTTCAGCCCGCAGTCCGGGTTCACCCACAACCGCTCGGCAGGGACCTTCTCCAGCGCCAGCCTCAGGCGCGCGACCATCTCATCCTCGGATGGCACGAGTGGCGAGTGGATGTCGTAGATCCCCGGTCCGATCTCGTTCGGGTAGTCGAAGTCGGCGAAGGCATCCAGCAGCTGCATGTTCGACCGCGTGGTCTCGATGGTTATCACGTCGGCATCCAGCGCGGCGATCGACTCGATGATGTCGTTGAACTCGCTGTAGCACATGTGGGTATGCACCTGGCAGTCGTCCGGCGCCACCGCGGTGGCGTGACGGAAGGCGCGTACCGCCCAGTCGAGGTAATCCGGCCAGTCTCGCCGGCGCAACGGCAACCCTTCACGGAAGGCGGGCTCGTCCACCTGGATGGCGGCAATGCCCGCATCGGCCAGGTCGCGCACCTCGTCTCGCAGGGCGTCGGCGATCTGGTAGGCCACTTCCTCGCGAGTCAGATCGTCGCGGACGAAGGACCAGAACAGCAGCGTCACCGGGCCGGTCAGCATGCCCTTGACGGGCCGGTCGGTCAGCGACTGGGCATGACGGCTCCACTCGACGGTCATGGCTGACGGGCGGGCCACGTCACCCCAGATGATCGGCGGCTTGACGCAGCGCGAGCCGTAGGACTGCACCCAGCCCTGCCGGGTGAAGGCATAGCCCTCGAGCTGCTCGCCGAAATACTCGACCATGTCGTTGCGCTCCGGCTCGCCGTGAACCAGCAGGTCCAGACCGATTGACTCCTGGAAGCGCACCACTTCCACGATCTCGTCCCGCATCCGGCGTTCGTACTCGGCCTGATCGATCTCGTCTCGCTTGAATGCCCGGCGTGTTGCTCGAATCTCGTCGGTCTGCGGGAACGAACCGATGGTGGTCGTCGGCAACAGCGGCAGGCCGATCCGTTGACGCTGCCTTTCGGCCCGCTCCGGATACGGACTCTGCCGAACCGGTTCCTCCCGGAGGGCCCTCGCAATGCGCGCCCGGCGTTCCGGATCACGCCGACCATGCAAGGAGTCGAGCCGGTCGCGTGCCGCCTTCGCGGCCGAGATCTCGCCGGCGATCGCCTCTCGACCTTCCGACAGTCCGCGGGCGAGCAAGACCAATTCGTCCAGCTTCTGCCGGGCGAAACTCAGGTTGTCGGCCAGCGCCTCGGGCAGGTGGGTCTCGTGACGGGCGTCGAGCGGTAGATGCAGCAGCGAGCAGCTCGGCGCCAGCCACAGACGGTCCCCCAGCTGCCGATGAATCGGCTCCAGGCGATCAAGCAACCGCTCCGGGTCGGCCCGCCAGATCGAGCGGCCATCGATGATGCCGACCGACAGGACCTTGAAGGAAGGCAACCGGTCGACCACGGTCGACAAGTCCACGTTCGTGGTCGCGTCCAGATGCAGACCGTCGACCGGCAGGCCGGCGGCGAGGGCCACCTGACCATCCAGTTCGCCGAAATAGGTGGCGAGCAACAGTTTCAGGCCGGGTGTCTTCAGGCGGTGATAGGTGGGCTCGAAGGCGGCCCGCCATTCCGGAGGAAGATCGAGCCCCAGTACGGGTTCGTCGATCTGCACCCATTCGATCCCGAGTGCCGCAAGTGCCGCCAGCACCGCCGCGTAGGCATCGGCAAGCTCCGCGGATCGCGCCAGCCGGTCGGGTGCGTCGGCACCGCGGCTGAGCCAGAGGAAAGTGAGCGGGCCAATCAGTACCGGCTTGACGCCGGGGCATTCGGCCACCGCCTCGCGGATGGGTTCGAGGAATCGCGCCGCATCGACACGGAAAGGTCGCCCGGCATCGAGCTCGGGCGCCAGGTAGTGGTAATTCGAGTTGAACCACTTCTTCATCGCCAGCGGAGCGAGCTTCTCGCCAGCGGTCTCGACCCCCCGGGTCAGCGCGAACAGGGAATCGAGGGTATTCGGCAGATCGCCGAAGCGTGCGGGGGCCTGACCGAACAACAGCGCCAGGTCGGCCATGCCGTCGTAGAACGAGAAATCGCCGGTCGCCGGCCGATCGATACCGGACGTCAACTGCGACCGCAGCGACTCCCCGCGGATGTCGGCGGCGACCGACTCCAGCGTCTCGGCACTGGAATCGCCGCGCCAGTGTCTTTCGAGCGCCCACTTGAGGGCCCGGCCCTCGCCCATCCGGGGGTATCCGAGCAGATGCGTGACGGGGCGGGAACGGTTCGAAAACGGCAGTGTGCTCATGTGCATTCCTTATTCTTTATCTGGAAGTGAGTGCACACAGCCTAACGAGTTGCTACATGAGCCTGTTGGATACTTTTTAAACGACTGGATTATTCCTGTTCATCCTTACCGTTCTTGGCGTGGTCCCCCGACTTGTCCGCCCCCGGCGTCCCGGCCAGCCGAACGCTCGAAACGCCGTGAATCACGACGGTGCCGAGTTCGCCGAACTTGGCCTCGTACATGGCCTTGTCGGCACGACGAAGGAGACCGTCGAGGGTGTCGGCATCCAACGAGAGGCGCGCAAACCCGACACTGGCCTTCACGCTCTGGGGTTGGTTCACGCCGCGCAGGACAATGGGAGCCTGGATTCGCTCGCGCAAGGTCTCGCCCAGACTGGCCATCGCAGCGGTCGACCGCACGCCGTAGAAGACCACCACGAACTCGTCGCCCCCGAGGCGCGCGACGATGTCCTCGCGGCGCCCGATGGCACGCAGGCGGCTCGCGATCTCCCGCAGCAGCTCGTCGCCCACGTGGTGACCGTAGGTGTCGTTGATCGGCTTGAAGTCGTTGAGGTCGATGAATGCCACCGCGATGCCGTCGCCTTCACGGAGGGCGTGCAACCGCGCCTGCTCGAAGCGTTCCTCGAGCCCGGCGCGGTTGAGCAGATCGGTCAAGGGGTCGTGATGGGCGCGATGATGCATCGCTTCCATGCGCTGGTGGCGACTCGTGACATCCGTGATCACGGCAACGTAGCGACTGACGCGACCCCGTTCGTCACGCACGGCGTCCAGCGACCAGTTCAGCACGCGCTCTTTCCCGTCCGGGAGCCGGGAAGGCACTTCTTCCTGCCAGCGATCGCGATACTTGAGGTGCCGAGCCACCTGGGAGAGCCATTGCTGCGACGGTGAGATCACCTCGGGTACGCGAAGCCGTTGTCCGGCCAATGAGGTAGTCGGCAAGCCGACCATGCGCTCGAAAGCCGGGTTGGCCGCGAGCACACGGCGACGCCGATCGAGAATCACGATGGCATCCCCTGCCCCCTCGAAGACGGCGGTGGCAAGCTCCTCGAGCTGTTCGAAGGCGTGGCGTTCCGACTGGTCGGTCAACGTTCCCACCAGTCCGGCGCTCGCACCGCCGCGGGACGGAACCACGTCCACGCGGATCTCGACCGGCAGCGAGGTGGCATTCTGCCGGGCCAGGCGGGACGTCATCACCAGCCGCGCGCCTTCATCGCGGGACCTCTTGAAGGCCAGCCTGACCCGGCGGCGCTCGGCCTCCGAGAACAGGTTGAGCCAGCTGGCACCCAGCAGCTGACGGTCGTTACGGCCCGTGAGGCGCTCGTAGGCCGGGTTCAGGTAGAGCAGACGCCCCTGCGTGTCCGCGCGGAACACCACGTCGTTGACGTTCGAGTTGACGTCGCGGAGAAGCCGCTCTGATTCCACGAGTCGACGCTGCTGGATCTGCCACCGCAACACCAGCCAGATCACCAGCAGGCCTGCCAGGACACTCGCGAGCCGGGCAGCCCGGCTTGCCCAGACCATGGCCGGCCCGGGCGCGGATGGCCGCAGCGCCAACTCCCACCGACCATCGAGTGCAATCACCGACGTCTTCAGGGCGGTATCGGTATCGAACCGTTCCGGCCGGCCGAGAAACGCGGCACCCTGGTCGCCCAGTCCGTCGAACCCGCGTACCGCCAACCGGCCCGCCTGAAGCAGATCGGTCGCCCCGGCTGCCTCGAACAGGCGCATGACATCGATCGGGGTGCTCACCACGCCCCAGTAGTCCGGATCACCGTCGTCATCCCGATCGAAGAACACGGGCACACGATGGATGACCGCAAATCCGCCCTGAACCATCTCGTACGGTCCACCGAGAACCGGCTCGCCCGTTTCGATGGCGCGTTCGAGGGAGGCCGATTGCACCGGATGATCCGCGAGATCGACCCCGATGGCCGCCTCGTTTCCCTCAAGGGGAATGCTCATCCGGATCACGCTGCCGGGAGCGATCGCGATCGATCGGATGACCGGCGTCCGGTCACGCAGACGTTCGGCCACCGCGCGGACTTCCGCCTCGTCCAGACCGCGTTCCACCAGGATCATCGCCGCGACGGCATCAGAGACGTTGGAGGCCTGGTTGAGCTGGGCCTCGATGCGAGTACGAATCTGCGCCAGGGCATCCAGGTCCGACTGCAGCCTGGCGTTCATTGCCTGACGCTCGACCAGCCATTGAATCGACAGGAGCAAGCCTATGACCACCATGCCGGCAAGCAACGGGGGTAACAGCACCCCGAGACGACCGGCAAGGGGAGATGACCCGGATGACTCGGATCGGACCGGGTGGCTCGACAGGAGAGGCACGCGGTTCATCCCCGCACTACGCGTCTAACCGCGCCAGCGCGGTAGGCGGGCATCAGGGTCGGGGGGGCAAGACTCCGAAGTAGCCGGTCCACCTGGGCTCTCAACGGAAAAAGCCGGCACCTTTCGGCGCCGGCCCTCGTTTAATCTGAGCGTCGGTCAGACATTCTGATGCCGATGCTGTTCCTTGTCGTGCTTCGCCTTCCCGGACTTTCTCCACAACATCCAGAAGGCATAGAGCGGCATGCCGATGATGCCGAGCATTGCCAGGGCACTGATCAGGACGATTTGCATCTCGATGCTCATGGCATTCAATCTCCCGGTTTAGATGGTTCGTATGACCACACTCCTTTGAACGAATGGGCCATAAGCCTAATTTAGACCGTACTTATGCGCCCATCAACCAAGCGAATCACTGAACTATTCAGTCAGTAGAAATCGATCGCCTGTTTCGAGCATAGACCATCATCTGGCGAACGCTCGTCAGGCAGGACGACCGCACCGAGGTACCGTCGGTTACGGGGATTACAGCCCCTCGGCGAGAAAGGCCGCCCCGCGCACGCCGCTGGAATCCCCGAATCTGGGGGGCAGCAGACGGGTGGTAATCGGATCGGAAAAAACGTACCGGTCCCAGATCACGGGCACGTTCTCGTAGAGACGGCCGACATTCGACATGCCGCCACCAAGCACGATCACCTCGGGGTCGAACAGGTTGATCACGTGCGCCAGCGACCGCGCCAGGCGGTCCTCGTAGCGGGCCAGCGCCGCCTGCGCCGCCCGGTCGCCCTCCCCGGCCAGTTCGACGATCGCCGCCCCGCTCAGCGAGCGACCGGTCGCCTCGGCATGATCACGCTCGAAAGCCGGCCCGGACAGCCACTGCTCGATGCAGCCGTTCAGGCCGCACCAGCAGGCGGGGCCGGGGGCCTCGTCGCCGCTCGCCCATGGCAACGGGTTGTGTCCCCATTCGCCGGCAATGGCGTTGCACCCGATCAGCACGTGTCCATTGACCACCAAGCCCCCCCCGACCCCGGTGCCGAGGATCACGCCGAACACCGATCCTGCGCCCGCGGCAGCCCCGTCGTCCGCCGACTCGGAGAGTGCGAGACAATTGGCATCGTTCGCCATGGAGACCGTCCGTCCCAGGTACTCCTCAAGGTCGAGCTTGAGCGGACGATCATTGAGGACGACGGAGTTTGCGTTCTTGATCAGGCCGGTTCGCGGGGAAATGGTGCCGGGAGTTCCCACGCCGATGCTCGCGGCCACCCCGCAATCGTGCTCGGCGCGGTCGATCAGGTCCGCCATCGTCTTGACGGTGCCTTCGTAATCTCCCTTGGGCGTCGGCTCGCGCTCCCGCCAGATGATTTCGTTGTCCGGGTCGATCACGGCCACCTCGATCTTGGTGCCTCCGAGATCTACCCCGAGTCGATTTCCCATCTCCCTTCTCCTCACCGAAATCAAAAAGGCCCGACCATGAGACGAACCGAGGGGCAGCGCCGGAGAAATCCGGTTGCCGAGTCAGTTGTGTCTCCAGCCGGGCCGATGCAAGGCGACCGTTCGCCGTGGAAGGGTCAGCCCTTCTCTAGGGACGCCAGTGCCGCTTCGTAGTCGGGTTCGTCGGCGATCTCGCCCACCTGCTCCACATGGAGCACGGTGTTGTCACTGTCCAGCACCACCACCGTGCGGGCGGCCAGGCCAGTCAGTGGTCCGCTGGCGATGCGCACGCCGTAATCCTCGAGGAATTCCGGGTTGCGGAATGCCGAGAGCGTGACCACCTGGTCCAGGCCTTCCGCACCGCAGAAACGTCCCTGCGCGAACGGCAGATCCATGGAAATGCACAGAACCACGGTGTCTGACAGGGTGCTGGCCCGCCGATTGAACTCCCGGACCGACTGCGCACAGGTGCCCGTGTCGATGCTCGGGAAGATATTGAGCACCTTCTTGCGACCGGCGAAGGCGTCAAGACCCTTGTCGGACAGATCGCTCGCGGTGAGCGTGAACGCCGGTGCCTGGCCGCCGACGGATGGCAGCGAGCCGGCAACCTCGACCGGATCACCCTTGAACGTGACCTTGGACATGCAATGCCTCCTTTGGAACATGACAAGCTGTAATGGTGGGCTGTCGCGGGGACAGCCCTCATGACTAGTTGCGCAACGTGGCGATCAGCCGCTTGGGCTTCAAGAGTAGATCAAGCGCGCTGTTGATGTCCGGACAGACGACGTCCGAGGCATCCAGGGCGTGACGTGACAGTCCCTCGGACTGGACCACCCCGATACCGAGGACGGCCTCGGCCAGCATGAGCGCGTCATTGCGCCCGTTGCCGATCGTGACGCACTCGCGCGCCGAGAGCGTGCGTACGTAACGCTGCTTGGCCTCGTCCTGCAGGTGATCGGAGAGCGTCGACAGTGTCACCGGCAGATCTGCCAGCCGCCCCTTGACGTCACCGTAGGTGTCCGCCGTGATGACGTGCACGTCCAGATGCTTGGACAGTTCGCGCACGCGCTCCCCGACACCCTCCACCAGGGCACCGTCCAGCGCCAGCGTACCGTTGTAGTCCAGCACGAGATGGGACAGTTGCAGCACACCCCGACTGGGGATGGTGATTTCCAGCATGGTTTACTCCTCGATCACGATTTCCGGACCCTGGCTCGACTCGGCACGCACCGCCCGTCCGAGCGTTGCGGCGAGACGGCGGGCGGCCCGGCGATAGGTGGAGGCCAGGGCCCCTTCGGGGTCACGTGCCACGGTGGGTGTGCCGGCATCGAGATCCTCGCGGATCTGCAGGTTGAGCGGCAACTGGCCGAGCAGCTCCGTGTCGTACTGCTCGGCGATGCGCTGCCCGCCACCCTCGCCGAAGATCGCCTCGACATGGCCGCAGTTCGAGCAGACGTGCGTGGCCATGTTCTCTATCACGCCGAGAATCGGCACGTTGACCTTGCGGAACATGTTGATCGCCTTGCGCGCATCGAGCAGCGCGATGTCCTGCGGCGTGGTCACGATCACGCTGCCCGCCACCGGCACCTTCTGCGCCAGTGTCAGTTGCACGTCGCCGGTGCCGGGCGGCATGTCGACGATCAGGTAGTCCAGCCCGTCCCATCGCGTGTCGTTCAGGAGCTGCATCAGGGCCGAGGTCACCATCGGGCCGCGCCAGACCATGGCCGACTCCTCGTCCACGAGGTAGCCGATGGACATGGTCTGCAGCCCCTGGGCCTCCACCGGCGCCATGGATTTCTCGTCGACCTGGCGGGGCTTTTCGCTGGTACCCAGCATGCGGGGCTGGCTCGGACCGTAGATATCGGCATCCAGCAGCCCCACGCGGGCGCCGTCGGCGGCCAGCGCCAGCGCCAGGTTGACGCTGGTGCTCGACTTGCCCACACCACCCTTTCCGGAAGCCACCGCGATGATGTTCTTGACGCCCGGTAGCGGCTTGCCGTGCATGGCCGAGCCCTCGGGCGCGACGAAGGCCACCGTCACGTTGACCGAGACCGAATCGTCGACGCCGTGCACCGCCTGCTCGATCTCGCCAACCAGTTCGCTTTCCCACTCGCCCGGCGGATAGTCGAGGACGATGTCTATCTGGCAGGCATCCCCCGTGCATTCGATGCGCTCGACGGCGCCCGCCTCCCCCAACGTCTGGTCGTTGTTGGGATCGCGGACGGCAGCAACCGCCGGCTCGATCGCGGCCGCCGCCCCCTTGTCCTCTTTCCGCTTCTTGCCGAACAGGCCCATGGATTCGCATCCCCCTTCATCTGGTTACCGTGACCAACGGGCGGTAGCACTCGACTACATACACGCCGTTGGGTGAAGGGTAACAAAACAGCACCAATTTGGTCGGGTTAAGAGGACATCGCCTTCTCGGCCTCGAGGACCGCTTCCTGCATCGGCAGGAGGCTGTCCGGGTTGAGCGACAGGCTGGAAATGCCCTGCTCGACCAGCCAGCGGCTGATCTCCGGGAAATCCGACGGGGCCTGGCCGCAGATACCCACGTACTTGCCGTGG
>NZ_JAWLBP010000026.1:0-8149 GCF_041687595.1 Guyparkeria sp.
TTCAAAAACGGCCATGCCAGCTCACTGGCAATATAGACACCGGCAAGCATCCCCAACACGCCCCAAATCATGGCCATGATGGCGAACTTCTTGACGATGCCGTAATTGTACTGCTCGGTCGCTACCGGCATTGCATTGGTGGACATCGTGACCCCTCCAGACTTTTAGGTTCATCCCGGCCAGATCGGCCAGACCCTTTTTCTTCGACGGGCAATGATAATCCAATCCACCCCGGACAAAAACCTATGAATTTACTTCACTACCGCCAATGAAAGCGGGCAACACTACGCAGTTTCAATCAGTTAGCATCACAATCGAACCCTGTAATAAAAAGGGCATATGGCCAATACCCAATCTTTATCGGCACGATTCCTCATTCACGCGTCGTCGGGAGCCGGCTCGCCCGCCGTCGACACCCCGTAGCGACCATGCACTGACTCGCTGGCGAGCGGAGAAACGCCGGTTCCCCAAGCCAGGCCGTAGACGATCTCGTAGGTGAGCGGAATCTGCCCATCAACGGCCTGTGCGGCAAGCGCTTCGCGGAATCGACGCCACGCCCTCGGCCCGGTCATGCCGGAGGTTCGTCCCCGCTGCGCGTTGCCCACCCCGACGCCACGCAGGTCGGCCAGCAGGGCATCGACCGTCGGATAGGTCACGGTCACCGTCTCCCGATCCATGACCGGGTCCGCCAGCATCGCCCCCACCAGGGCGTCACCCAGATCGTGCATGTCCATGAAATGGTGCACGTGGGGCGCGGCATCCACCTCCGCCCAGGCGCGGCGGATCTCCTGGAGGCTGTCCGGGCCGAGCGTGGTGAAGGAGAACACGCCACTGGCGGCGAGCACCCTGGCCACCTCGGCGAACAGCGCCTCCGGCCGATCGCTCCACTGCAGCGCGAAGTTGGACACCACCACATCCATGGACCCGCCCGCAAACGGAAGAGCGTGCATGTCCGCGGCGACGGCGAGCCGTCGGCGCGACCACCAGCGCTCCCGTGGCAGGTGCCGCAACATGCTTTCCGCCAGGTCCAGGCCGATGACCCTGGCCTTCGGGTAGCGCGAGCGCATGGCCCGCACCATCTGGCCAGTACCGGCACCCAGGTCGAGGACTCGTTCCGGATCGAGTTTCAGCCAACCGAAGCGCTCGTCGAGACGGCGACCGACCTCCTGCTGGACGGCCGCATGACGGTCATAGGCGTCCGCCGCCCGATTGAAGCGACTCCTCACCCGGTCAAGATCGAATACGGTAGGGGATGACATCGGCGATAACGTTCCGGAAAGGTAAGAAGATGGATTTGGGTCGCGGACCCCACGACCGCCGCCGGGCTCAGACTGCCCCGGCATCAAGCGTACGGGCCAGATCGTCCCAGGCATCGAAGATCGCGCCGTGCCCCGAACCCGGGAGGATTCGGCAGGTGACGGAGCGGGCGAGGCTCAGATGATCGATCCACGTCGGCGGAATCAGCGGATCCCCGGGCGCCAACCAGACCTCTACCGGAATCGTCAGCCCGCCCAGCAACTCGCGCTGATCGATGGCGCCCAGCCAGTCCAGCCCCTCGACATCGGCAGACATCCCCGGCGGCAGGGCATGGCAGTCCGGCAGCCCGAAGTGCTGGCGAAATCCGCAGGCGGCCGACCGGGCATTCGCGACCGTCGTCCGCCGCAGGGCGCGCCATTCGCCGGACGCGACCCCCGGCCAGCCGTCGGCAGCAAGAAATCGCGGCGTGGCACTCACCAGCACCAACCGGTCGGGGCGGATACGTCCACGGGCGATGGCTTCGAGCAACAACCCGCCCCCGAGCGACCAGCCCAGCCAGGTTCCGCCGGCTATCGAGTCCCTTGGCGATTCGCCCAGCCACGCATCGGCGAACCCCTGCCAGTCATGGCAAGAAACCCCGGCGGACGACAACCGGCTGACTAGCGGCGCGAACATGTCGGCGGGAAACGACCATCCACCAACCAGGCCGATAGCCGGCACGCCCCCGAGCCCCGCCCCGCGACACTTGCCGCCGATGTCCGTCATGCCGACAGACCGACCGGAGCCAGCGGCATGACAGGCGTTTGCCGACAGCCGGTCGGCCCGGGATAATGGCCAGCCCATTCAAACACCGGTATCACCTCTTGACTGCCCTCGACTGGCCCTTTCTGCTCATCGTCGCCGCGGCCTCCTATCTGGTCGGCTCCATATCCACCGCCGTGATCACCGCCCGGCTCCTCGGCCTGCCGGACCCCCGCGCCGCCGGATCGGGCAACCCCGGAGCGACGAACGTCCTGCGCCTCGGCGGCAAGAAGGCGGCCATTGTCACGCTAGTGGGCGACCTCCTCAAGGGGTTGCTGCCGGTACTGGTGGTGGCCGCCGTGGCCAGCGGACCGGAGCGCCTTGCCGGCATGGCGGCCGCCGGGCTTTTCGCCTTCCTCGGCCACCTCTACCCCGTGTTCTTCGGGTTCAAGGGGGGCAAGGGGGTCGCCACGGCCGCCGGTGCCATTCTCGGCATGGCCCCGGTGATCGGCGTGGTCGCCATCGTCGGCTGGATCAGCACGGCGTTCGCCACGCGCTACTCGTCGCTCGCGGCCCTGTTCGCTTCGGTGGTGGCCGCCGCCCTGGCTACATTCCTCTCCCCACCCGTGATCGCCATGGCGATCTCGCTGATGGCACTGATCCTGATCATTCGCCATCACGCCAACATCCGGCGATTGATGCGGGGCGAGGAACCCCGAATCGGAGAGAAGAACGAGGAAACCACCGCGGACGAGTGATCACCACGGCGAACCGCTTGATTGACCCTCAGGCGGCAGCGCCCGGCGGCCGCAGGGACTCGAGCGGCCAGCGCGGGCGTACCGAAAAGCCGGGTTCGGCATCCACCTCGCCCGCCCGCAGACGCAGATACCCGGCCAGCGCGATCATCGCGGCATTGTCCGTACAAAGCTCGATCGACGGAAAGTGCACCGCCCCACCCCGCTCGACCATCATGCTCGCGAGTCGCTGGCGCAACGGTCGATTGGCGGCCACGCCCCCGGCGACCACCAGGCGATCCAGCCCGGTCTGCTCCAGGGCGCGGCCGAGCTTGATCACCAGCGTGTCGATGACGGTGCGCTCGAACGATGCAGCCACGTCGGCGTGAGGTCGACCGGCGGCGATCTCGTTGGCCACGGCGGTCTTCAGTCCGCTGAAACTGAGATCGAGCCCAGGGCGGTTGACCATGGGCCGCGTGAAAGGCACGGCCGTCGGATCGCCGGACTCGGCCAGGCGCGACAGGGCCGCACCACCCGGATAACCGAGCCCCATGAGCTTGGCCGACTTGTCGAAGGCCTCGCCGATCGCATCGTCGATGCTCTCGCCAAGCAGGCGGTAGCGACCGACCCCCCGCACCTCGATCACTTGGCTGTGCCCACCGGAGACCAGCAACGCGAGAAACGGAAAGTCGGGCGGGTCATCGCCGAGCAGGGGCGCGAGGATGTGCCCCTCGAGGTGGTTGACGGCCATCGCGGGCACCCCACAGGATGCCGCCAACCCCTTGGCGAACGCCGCACCAGTCATGAGAGCGCCGGCCAGGCCCGGCCCCGCGGTGTAGGCCACCGCATCGACCTGCCCGTAGCCCAGCCCGGCATCCGTCATGACCTGGCGCGCAAGCAGCGGCAGGCGGCGCATATGGTCCCGCGCCGCCAGCTCCGGCACCACGCCCCCGTATTCGGCATGCACCTCCGTCTGGGAATGGACCCGGTGGGCCAGCAACGCCCCGCGCCCACCGTCGTAGACGGCCAGCGCGGTTTCGTCGCAGGAACTCTCGACGGCCAGTACTCGCACGCAAATCACCTCGTGGTCGGTTCGATGGTCGCGGCGCATTTGCCTCTTGCACACCGCGGGCAACGCTTTATACTACAACACCTTTTATTTTGGGCCCCGCGGGTCCCAACGAAAAACATTTCCAATCCAGTCAACGAGGTGGAACGCATTCATGCCTTCTGTACGTGTTCGGGAAAATGAGCCCTTCGAGGTTGCAGTTCGTCGTTTCAAGCGCTCCTGCGAGAAAGCCGGCATCATCAGCGAGATGCGCGAGCGCGAGTACTACGAGAAGCCGACAGCGGCCCGCAAGCGCAAGCACGCTGCCGCGGTGAAGCGCAACCAGAAGCGTCTTTCCAAGGAACAGGCGCGCCGCGTCCGCCTGTACTGATCGTCTGCCGGCGCCTTACCGCATGAGCACGATCAAGTCGCGACTGACTGCCGACATGAAGGCAGCCATGAAGGGCGGCGAAAAGTCCCGCCTGGCCACGATCCGCATGCTGCTTGCCGCCATCAAGCAGCGGGAAATCGACGACCGTCGCGAACTGTCGGAAGACGAGGCACTGGGCATACTGACCAAGCAGGCCAAGCAGCGCCGCGAGTCGATCGCCCAGTACGAGTCCGCCGGACGCGATGATCTCAAGGCTGTCGAAGAAGCCGAGCTCGAGATCATCGAGACCTACCTACCCAAGCAGCTTTCCTCCGAGGAAATCGAAGCGGCGGTCGCCGAGATCATTCGATCCGAGCAGGCAACCGAGATGAGCCAGATGGGCGGCGTGATGAAGATCGCCCGCGAACGGCTGGCCGGCAAGGCCGACATGGCGGCGGTCAGCAAGGCCGTTCGCGACAATCTCTCGGCCTGAGCCACGGGAAGGCTCCGGGCGCGGGCGCACCCTCGCGGGTGCCCGCTACCGGGCACCGCATTGATCCGAACCATCAATTCGAGAACGAGCCATGGGCGAGATTTTCCAGTTCCTGAACGTCCCGCGACGCGACCCGGAGGTCGCTCCCGCCGAGGAGCGCGTCAAAGAGTTCAATGAAATCTACGGGCAATTCACTCCCGACACGGCCGCCGAGCAGGCAG
This sequence comes from Guyparkeria sp., assembly GCF_041687595.1. Lineage (NCBI taxonomy): Bacteria > Pseudomonadati > Pseudomonadota > Gammaproteobacteria > Chromatiales > Thioalkalibacteraceae > Guyparkeria > Guyparkeria sp. The sequence goes on from NZ_JAWLBP010000026.1 coordinate 4,865, forward strand.
ACCGTTGTCTCGAGTGCGGCAATCCGTACTGCGAATGGAAGTGCCCGGTCCACAACTACATCCCCAACTGGCTCAAGCTGATCGCCGAAGGCAATTTGCTCGAGGCCGCGGAGATGGCACACAAGACCAACTCGCTGCCCGAGGTATGCGGCCGGGTCTGCCCGCAGGATCGTCTCTGCGAGGGCGCCTGCACGCTCAACGACGGTTTCGGCGCGGTCACCATCGGCTCGGTCGAGAAGTACATCGCCGACGAGGCCTTCAAGATGGGCTGGCGCCCGGACATGTCCGACGTCGTCCCCACCGGCAAGCGCGTCGCCGTCATCGGCGCCGGGCCGGCCGGCCTGGGTTGCGCGGACATCCTCGCCCGCCACGGCGTCCAGGCCGTGGTGTTCGATCGCCACCCGCAGATCGGCGGGCTGATCACCTTCGGCATCCCGTCCTTCAAGCTAGAGAAGCACGTGATGCAGACGCGTCGCGAGATCTTCGAGGGCATGGGCATCGAGTTCCGGCTGAACACCGAAGTCGGCAAGGACGTGTCCATCGACGACATCCTCGAGGAATTCGACGCGGTATTCATGGGCATGGGCGCCTACAACGCCATGCAGGGCGGCTTCCCCGGCGAGGACCTCGACGGCGTCCACGAGTCGCTGCCGTTTTTGATCGGCAACACCAACCATCAGCTCGACATGGGTGGAAACTATCCCTTCATCGACGTCTCGGGCAAGCGCGTGGTGGTTCTCGGTGGCGGCGACACCGCCATGGACTGCACCCGCACCTCCCTGCGTCAGGGCGCGGCGAAGGTGACGACGGTCTACCGCCGCGACGAGGACAACATGCCCGGGTCGCGTCGCGAGGTGAAGAACGCCCGCGAGGAAGGCGCGCACTTCAAGTTCAACCTGCAGCCGGTCGAGATTCTCGGCGAAGGCGGACAGGTGACCGGCGTGAAGTTCGTCGAGACCCGTCTGGGCGAACCGGACGAACGTGGGCGCCGTCGCCCGGTCGCCATCGAGGGATCCGAGCAGGTGCTCGACGCCGACGCGGTGCTGATCGCCTTCGGCTTCCGTCCTTCCCCGGCGACGTGGTTCGACGACCAGAAGATCGAGCTCGACGCCAGCGGCCGCGTGGTGGTCCACAAGGACAGTAACGCGCCGGCCTTCCAGACGAGCAACCCGAAGATCTTTGCCGGCGGCGACATGGTTCGCGGCGCGGATCTGGTGGTCACCGCCGTCTACGAAGGGCGCAACGCGGCCTTCGGCATCCTCGACTACCTGGACGTATGACCTCGATGACTTCCCCGCTGAAGAACGACCGCCTGCTGCGCGCCCTGATGCGCCAGCCGGTGGACCGCACCCCGATCTGGATCATGCGTCAGGCGGGCCGTTACCTGCCGGAATACCGGGAAACTCGCAAGCAGGCAGGCAGCTTCATGGACCTTTGCCGCTCGGCGGAGCTTGCCTGCGAAGTCACTCTCCAGCCTCTGGAGCGCTACGACCTCGATGCGGCGATCCTGTTTTCCGACATCCTCACGATCCCCGATGCCATGGGCCTGGGTCTCAAGTTCGTCGCCGGCGAAGGCCCGGTATTCGAACGCCCGGTGCGCACGGCGGCGGACATCGCCCGCATTCCGAAACCCGACATGGCAACGGATCTCGGCTACGTGATGAACGCCGTCTCCACGATCCGCGAGGCGCTGGACGGCCGCGTGCCGCTGATCGGCTTCACCGGCAGCCCGTGGACGCTGGCGACCTACATGGTCGAAGGCAGCGGCACCAAGGACTTCGCCAAGGTCAAGGGGCTGGTCTACAGCGACCCGAAGGCCGCCCACCAACTGCTCGAGAAGCTGGCCGACTCGGTCACCGACTACCTCAATGCCCAGATCGAGGCCGGCGCACAGGCCCTGATGGTGTTCGACACCTGGGGCGGGGTGCTGGCACCTCACGACTACCGCGAGTTCTCGCTGCAGTACATGCAGCGCATCGTGGACGGTCTGGAGCGCAAGCGCCCGGATGGCAGCTACGTGCCGGTCACGCTGTTCACCAAGGGTGGCGGCCAGTGGGCTTCCTGGATCGCCGACACGGGCGCCGACGGCATCGGCCTGGACTGGACGGTGACCCTTGACGCCATTCGCGCCCAGGTGGGCGACCGCGTCGCCCTGCAGGGCAACCTCGACCCGAGTGTGCTCTACGCACCGGACGCGGTCATCGAGCGCGAGGTCGCTCGCATCCTCGAGGAATTCGGCCCGCACCCGGGCCACGTCTTCAACCTCGGCCACGGCATCCACCAGCACGTGAATCCGGACAAGGTGAAGGTACTGGTCGACGCGGTCCATCGCCTCAGCGCCCGCTGAGGCACCGAGGGCCGCCCGCTCGTTCGCCCCCGCCCGGGGCGCGATCGATCACTCCCCTGCCGTATCCAGCAACTCGCGGACCGCGCGCGCGGACGCCCGACGGATGGTTCCGCCCCCCGCCGAGGCCAGCGGCGCCTCGCGGATATCGTCCTCCGCAAACACCTCCAGTCGAAAGTGCTGTCCTTGTGCGCCTAGCTCGAAGACGGAGCAACGCTCGCTGCGCCCGTCACCGTACTGGTACGTGGTCTCGGATTCCTCGAAGGGGATGTCCCGCGTCACGAGCAGATCGATGACCTCCTCCGGGGTGGCCGCGAACAGTTGCAGGACGATCGGAGAGTGGTCGTCCGCCGTTCCCGACAGCACCTCCCCTACCAGCCGCGGCCGAAAGCGCCCGAAGAACGACATGGCGTCCAGCGCGGCCTCGCGCAGCGAACGCAGCATGTCGCGCTGTTCCGGCCGGAAAGTGGCCTGATACTGGCGCGTCTCGATCTCCAGCCGCTCGAGGTCGGCGGCGAGAAAACGCCGGTCGAGGCTCTGGCCTGCCTGGCGGGCGGCCTTTTCCAGCACCCGGCGCATATCCTGCCCCGGGGACTCGGCCGCCAGCCGGGCAGCCACACGGAGCACCTCCAGTGGCGCTGGCCCCATAGGGTTTCACCTCACAGTCACGTGCTTGCCGCCCTGCGCATAGCCTGATGCAGGACAGGCTCAGAAAAGATTCTCGATCACCTCACGAGAGGTTCCGGACGCGGCCGACGCGTCCTCCTCGGGGAGCTTGGCCGCCGGATTGGTCGTATCGAAGAATTCGCGGACCGAACCGGGATGCCCCTCCGGAACCCGGCGACCGGTATCCGGATCGATCGAGACGGTGACGATGCCTTCCGGCGGCTGCTCCTCTCCGGCGGGAGGCGGCAGCATGTCGCGCATGAAGTCGATCCACA
>NZ_JAWLBP010000026.1:8249-27214 GCF_041687595.1 Guyparkeria sp.
TGGTGAAGCGGCGTCAGGGTGTAGGCCCCCAGCGCCATCGACAGGGTGGGTTTCCAGTCCTCGGTCGGCAAGCCGAAGCGTCCGGCGTACTCGAGGACATCCGCCGGACCGACGGCCTGAGCGAGCCGCACGGAGACCAGGTTCACCGACTGGGTCAGGGCATCACGCATCCGACGCATTCCGCCGAAATTGCGCCCGTAGTTGCTCGGACGCCAGTCGATTCCCTCGCGCACGCCATCCTGGATCACCACCGGCGAGTCGTTGATCATGCTCGCCCAGGTGAAACCACGGTCCAGCGCAGCCGAGTACAGGTAGGGCTTGAACCCGGAGCCCGGCTGTCGTTCCGCCCGGACGACGTTGTTGAACTGGCTGTCATGGAAGAAGTCGAAACCGCCCGACATGGCCCGGATCGCCCCGGTATCCGGGTCCAGCGCGACGAAGGCACCGGTGACGTCGGGAATCTGAGCCAGTCGATAGTCGGAGCCTTCTTCGTCCGTCCGGGGCTCCAACCGAACCAGATCCCCGACCGAAAGCACGTCGGTCACGGCCTTCGGTTTCGGCCCGCAGCTATCGGCAGAGCGGTAGGGGCAGGCCCAGTCCATGGCGGACAGCCCGAGACGGAGCTCCTCCTCTTCTCCCTTCGCCAGCAAGGTGGCCTCATCGGTCTCAACGGCGAGAACGACGGCCGGCACCAGCCCACCGACCCGGTCGGTATCGTCCAGCCGTTCGCGCAGCTCATCGGGTCGATCGAGCCATTCACTCCAGTCAGCCTCCGCCCCGCGGTAGCCGTGACGACGATCGTAGTCGATCAGCGCCTGGCGCAGACCCTTGTCAGCCGATCGCTGGGCCGCCGGGTCGATGGTCGTGTAGACCGAAAGCCCCATGCGATAGGCCTCCTCGCCGTACTCCTCGACCAGGTCCCGCCGCGCCATCTCGGCGGCGTAGGGGGCGCGGGTCGCCACGGTGCCCGAGGTGTAGAGTTCGCCGGGAAGCTCCTCGGCCATGGCCCGCTCGAAGGTGGCCTGATCGATCTTGCCGAGCTTGAGCATGCGACCCAGGACGTAAGCTCTCCGCGCCAGGGCCCGCTCGGGGTTGCTCACCGGGTTGGTGGTCGAGGGGGCCTTGGGCAGGGCCGCCAGCATCGCCGCCTCGGAGACGGTGAGCTCCGGGAGGTCCTTGTCGAAGTACACCTTCGCGGCCGCCTTGACCCCGTAGGCCCGGTTGCCCATGAAGATCTTGTTGAGATACAGGGCGAGAATCTCCTCCTTGCTGAAAGTACGATCGATCTTGATCGCCAGCAGGATCTCGTAGAGCTTGCGGGTGTAGGTCTTCTCGCGCCCGAGATAGAAATTCCGCGCCACCTGCATGGTGATCGTTGAGCCGCCCTGGCTCTTGTGACCGGTGCGGATCAGCTCCACCGCGGCTCGGGCGAGCCCGAAGAAGTCGACCCCCACGTGCTCGAAAAACCGGTCATCCTCCGCGGAAATGAAGGCATCGACGACCACCGCGGGAATCTCGTCGTAGTCGACCGGCAGGCGACGCTGGTTGCCGAACTCCGCGATCAGGCCGCCCTCACGGTCATGAATGCGCATCGGCATCTGGTAACGCACTTCGCCCAGCTCGTCGATGCTGGGCAACTGTGTGTTGTAAACATGATACAGGACACCAGTGCCCGCAAGGCACAGAATCAGCCCTAAACCAAGAAGATATGACAATGTCTTGATAAGGTTCATTCGAAATCGCGAAAGAAGGTCTGCGACCGTTATGTTGCGTATGCGCCTTGGCTATCGTTGTCGACAAGCGCGGCAGTTATGCCATAGGATGCGTATTCGGGAGCCAAGGTGCGTGTGTGCGAAACCTTAACGCACGCTCAAAAGGAAGGGAATAACCGTGCCATTATTCAGCGCAAAGCCAACACGACTCGGGGTCGACATCAGCTCGACCGCCGTGAAGATCATCCAACTGGAAAAACGCCGCGGCGGCTACAGGACGGCCGCCTTTTCCATCGAACCACTTCCCCAGGGGGCCGTGCAGGGCAAGTCGATAACCGACACCGATGCCGTGGCCGCAGCCCTCACCCGCGCGACCCAGCGCGCGCGGTTGAAGGGAAAGCACCTCTGCATGGCGGTCCCGACATCCTCCGCGGTCAGCCGCGTGTTGCATGTCGACAACCCCGGCAACGAATTCGAACTCGAGGAACAGGTGCGGGCCGAGGCCTCACAGTACATCCCGTTCCCGATCGACGAGGTGAACTTCGACTTCGAGAGGGTCGATTCGGACATACTCGGCAAACAGAAGAAACGCCGGGCCGGCCAGCAGGCCGGGGTCGACGTCCTCATGGCCGCGACGCGCACGGATAACGTCGACAGCCGTGTCGCTGTCGCAGAGGCGGCGGGAATGGCAGTGGACGTGATCGACATCGAATCGTTCGCTTTGCAGAATGCCTATACCGAGATACTTGCTCCGACACTCACCCCGGAAGAACGTTCCCAGCCGGTGGCCGTTTTCGATCTCGGTGACACCACCACGACGCTCAACATCTTCGTGGGCGACGACATCGTCTACACCCGGGAGCACGAAGGCGGCGGCCAGCAGCTCACCGCCGACATTGCCGCCCAGTACGGACTGAGCCTCGAGGAGGCGGACCAGCGCAAGCGGGACGACAGCCTGCCCGAAGACTACGAGCGCAAGGTGCTCCAGCCCTACCTGGATGCACTGGCGATGAACGTCGAACGCTTCATCCAGTACTACTACTCCGAATCAAGTGGCAACACCGTCAACCTCATCCTGCTGGGTGGCGGGGCGGCCAACACTCCCGGCGCCACCGAGCGCATCAACAACGAGACCGGGGTCACGACCCGGCTGGCGAATCCGTTCGCCTCACTCGCCAAGGGATCTGGCGTGTCTACCGAGCAGGTCGCTCGGCATGGCACCGCAATGTTGATTGCCTGCGGGCTTGCGTTAAGGAGCTTCGACTGATGAGACGGATCAACCTTCTCCCCTGGCGCGAGGAACGGCGCCAGAAGCGGCAACGCGACTTCGTCATCCACCTGCTGCTGGCAGCCGCAGTCGCGGTGGCCGTCTCGTTCGGCATCCACAGTTACATGCAGGCGCAGATCGAGCACCAGAACCAGCGAAACGCCTACCTCGAAGGCGTCATCAAGGATCTGGATCGCAAGATCGAATCGATCAACGAGCTCAAGAAACGCAAGGCCGAACTGACCGCACGCATGGAAGTGATCGAGAGGCTGCAGTCCAGCCGACCCACCATCGTCCACCTGATGGAAAACCTGGTCACCACCCTGCCCGACGGCATTCAGCTGTCCGACGTGAGCGTGAAGAACGACCAGTCGATCAATATTCAGGGCATGGCCGACGCCCAGGCGAGGGTCGCGAGCTATCTGCGCCGTCTCAACGACGCCGACTACATCGGTGACGCCAACCTGGTGGGTTCGGGGATCCTGGCACAGTCATCCAAGGACGAAGCCGGTTTCGATGCAGGCAGGTATGTCTTCTCCATCGAGGCCAAGATCACGCCGCCCAAGGAAGACGAAGCGGACAAGGAGAACTAAGCCATGGATCTGAACGAACTGAGAAACCTCGATTTCCAGACCGTCGGGCTGACCTCCCTCGGGACAAGGCTGGTGATCTTCGCCTTCGTCTTCGTCCTGATTGTCGGCGCGGTGATCTACTTCGACACCATGCCGCAGAAGGAGGTGCTGGAACGGGCGGAGAACGAGGAGCAGACGCTGCTGCAGACCGTTGACCGAAAGCAGCGCCTGGCGGCCAACCTCGAAGCCTATCAAGCCCAGATCGAGGAGATGGAAATCCGCTTCGGCGAGCTGCTGCGCCAGCTCCCCAACAAGCGTGAGGCGGAAAACCTGATCGACAATGTCGCCGAGACCTCGCTTTCCAACGGCCTGACGAACGAGCAGATCCGTCCCGGCGAGGAGACATTGCACGACTTCTATGCCGAGATGACGTACTACCTCACGCTCCGGGGCAACTACGAGGAAGTCACCGACTTCGTCAGTGACGCCGCCAACCTTCCGCGGATCGTCACGCTGCACAACCCGGCAATCAAGCCGAACGACAAGGTCACGGAAGACGGCCCGCGTACGCTCTCAGTGAACATTGAGGCCAAGACCTACCGTTACCTCGAACGCGACGAGCAAGGAGGCGGTCAATGAGCTCACGGAAAACCAGGATTCGGCCTTTTCGCCTGAGCCTGATCGGTAGCGGCCTGCTGGCGGCCGGCCTGATCAGCGGATGCGCCCAGGACATGAGTGACCTCAAACAGGAGGTCGCCAAGCTGGAAGCGCGTCCGGGCGGCAAGATCGAACCCATCCCCGAGATGAAGCCCACGCCGAAGTACGCCTACAGCGTGCCGGAGGGTGAGCGCACGCCGTTCATGCCCCCGCAGGACGATGCCGACGACCGAGATGACGGCCTCAAGCCGGATCTCGATCGCCCCAGGGAGCCCCTGGAGCAGTTCCCGCTGGATGCGCTGGCGATGCGCGGCATCATCAACAGGCAGGAGACCACCTTCGCCCTCGTGCGTGACGGCAACGGCGTCATCCACGAGGTGTCGCTGGGCGATCACATGGGTCGCAACTACGGCGAGGTGATGGAGATCAGCGAGAGCAGCATCACGCTTGAGGAAATCGTGCCCGACGGACAGGGTGGCTGGAAGAAACAGACAACGGTCGTCAAGTCGAAGAGCGGCCGGAGCTAAATGATGGGAAGCAGCGATATGGACAACTTCAAGAAACCTTCACGCCTGAGCACAGGAATGCGTCGAGGGCTCGGCCTCCTTGCCATCACCATGGCACCTAGTCTGGCCTTTGCCGGCGACCTCAACGAGATCAGCTACGATCGCACCGCCGATGGTGAAGTTCGGGTCCACTTCACGCTCTCGGAGCCCCTCGACACCGATCCGGGCAGCTTCAAGATCGACAACCCGGCACGGGTAGCGGTCGACCTGCCGGACGTCGAGAACAAGACCGGCAGCCGGAGCGAAAAGATCGGCCTGGGCGCGGTCAACTCAGTCATGCTCGCCGAATCCGGCGGCAAGACCCGCGCCGTGTTCAACCTGGACGGTTCCGTGCCCTACGCGATCAGCCAGGACGGTGCACGCGTAACGGTCACCTTCGACGAACCGCGTCAGGCGACCAAGACCGACAGCGGCCTGACGGTGACGGACAAGGGCGACTCGGATGCCACTAGCATGGATGCGGGCACCGAGATCGACTTCCGCCGGGCTTCCACTGGGGCCGGCCGTCTGCTGCTCGACGTGGGCGGCACCGATGCCGCGATGGACATCCGTCGCCAGGGCAGCCAGATCGTGCTTCACCTGCCGGACACCCGCCTCGAGCAGGGCCGCTACAACGTCAACGATTTCGCCACCCCGGTGGAAACCATCGACGTGCGGCCGGCGGGCAGCGGCAGCCGCGTGACCGTGACGACCAACAACGCCGGCGAGCATCTGGCCTACCAGACCGGCAACCGCCTGGTGCTCGAAGTCCAGCCTATCCCCGAGTCGAAGGACGAGCGCTCGCTGGGCAAGAAGGAGTACGAGGGCGAACGCCTGTCGCTGAAGTTCCAGGACATCGAGGTCCGGCCGCTTCTGCAACTGATCGCGGACTTCACCGGCAACAACATCGTGGTGAGCGACTCGGTCCAGGGTTCGATCAGCCTGCGGCTGGAGAACGTCCCGTGGGACCAGGCGCTGGACCTGATCATGACCACCAAGGGCCTCTCCTCGCGCAAGAACGGCAACGTCATCTATGTGGCGCCCACCGACGAGATCGCCGCCAGTGACAAGGCCGAACTGGCCGCCCGCGAGCAGGCTCAGCAACTGGCCCCGCTCATCACGGACATCGTCCAGGTCAACTACGCCAAGGCGGAAGATATCGCCAACCTGGTACGTCAGAGCTCCGGCCTGAGCAAGGATGCCGGCGACAAGAAGAGCGACGGCAACTTCCTCAGCCGCCGCGGCTCCATCACGATCGATTCGCGGACGAACAACCTGATCGTGACCGACACCGCCGAGGCGCTGGACCGGGTGCGTGGCCTGATCCACGAGATCGACAAGCCGGTCAAGCAGGTACTGATCGAGACCCGCATCGTCATCGCCACGGACAACTTCTCCCGTGAACTGGGCGTACGCTGGGGCTTGCAAGGCGGCTTCGATCGTGGCGGCCAACGCGTCGGCTTCGGCGGGAACGCCAAGGACATGGGCGATGCGCCGGCTTACCCGATTGACCAGAATAATCCGGGGTCGCTCAATGGCACGTACTTCTCGTCGGAAACCAATGACTTCATGGTCAACACGCCGATCAGCGGCGATCCGACCGGTTCGTTGGGCCTGGCCATCCTCGGCTCGAACGTGCTGCTCAACCTCGAGTTGCAGGCGATGCAGAGCGAGGGCACCGGCAAGATCGTCTCCAACCCGAAGGTGATCACCACCAACGGGCACAAGGCCACCATCTCGCAGGGTGTCGAGATTCCCTACCAGTCGGTCAGCTCCACCGGCGGTGCGGCGATCGCCAACACCGAGTTCAAGGAAGCCCTGCTCAAGACCGAAGTCACTCCGCAGATCACGCCGAACGACAACGTGATCATGGACATCCTCGTGATGAAGGAAGAGCCGGACTACACCCGCGCGGTCAACGGCGAGCCGCCGATCAACACCCGCGAGGTGCAGACCAAGGTCCAGGTGCAGAACGGCCAGACCGTCGTCCTCGGGGGCATCTACGAGTTCGAGAACGTCAGCCAGATCGAGAAGGTACCCTTCTTCGGCGACCTGCCGGGCATCGGCAACCTGTTCAAGAACCGGATGAGCGACGACTCGCGCTTCGAGCTCCTGATCTTCGTCACGCCGAAGATCGTCGACAAGGAAGACATGTCGAAGCACAACAAGGGCGTGCTGATCAACTAGCCCGGCCTCGAAGGCAAGCCACCACGACCCCGCCACTCCGGCGGGGTTTTTTCGTTGGCCGGGCCGGTATAATCCCTCACCATGCGCAACATCATCCTCATCGGCCCCATGGGGGCCGGCAAGACGACCATCGGCCGCCTGCTGGCCAACCGCCTCGGCTGGACGTTCGCCGACTCGGACCGCGAGATCGAGAAGCGCACCGGGGCATCGATCCCGCTCATCTTCGAGATCGAGGGGGAATCCGGCTTCCGCCAGCGCGAACACGACATGCTCGCCGAGCTCACCGCCGGGAAAGGCGTCGTCCTGGCCACGGGCGGCGGTGCCGTGCTGCGCCCCGAGAACCGCCAGTTGTTGCGGGACAACGGCTGGGTGGTCTATCTCTATACGCCCGTGGAGCGGCAGTTCGAACGCACGCAACACGACACGCAACGTCCGCTGCTGCAGAAAGGCGATCGACGAGCCACACTGGAACGACTGATGACCGAGCGCGATCCCCTCTACCGGGAGACCGCCCACCTGGTGATCGAGACCGGCGGCCAGGCGCCGCGCACGATGGCCGATCGGATACTGGCCGCCTGGCGCCAGCTCGATGGGAATGCCCCGGAGCGGCGTTGATGTACCATGTCGTCCATTCCCGCAACGGACCGCGGACGAGGATCGTTCCTTGAACGGACAGGCCCCTACCCAGCCCCAGCCAAGCAGGCATGCCGCCCATGAGTGAATCGCAGCCCACTTCCGCGCGCCAGCGACCCGTTACGCCCACCATGGTCAACGTGGACCTGGGGGAACGCAGCTATCCGATCTTCATCGATGCCGAACTGATCGACAGCGACACGCTGGCGCCGTTCATCCCTTCGGGCCGTGTGGTCATCATCAGCAACACCACGGTCGCGCCCCTGTACGCCGCGCGGCTCACCGCCGCACTCGAAGCGGCGGACAAGCAGGTCGATCTGCTCGCCCTGCCCGATGGGGAGCAATACAAGAACCTGGAGACCCTCGAGCGTATCTACGACTTCCTGATGGAAAAGCAGGTCGATCGCAAGACGACCCTGATCGCTCTGGGGGGCGGTGTCATCGGCGACATCACCGGCTTTGCGGCGGCAAGCTTCCAGCGGGGGGTGCCGTTCATCCAGGTGCCCACCACCCTGCTCGCCCAGGTCGACAGCTCGGTCGGCGGCAAGACGGGAATCAACCACCCCCGCGGCAAGAACATGATCGGGGCGTTCTACCAGCCTCGCTGCGTGCTCGCCGACACCGGCACCCTGAACACGCTCCCCGACCGAGAGCTGTCCGCCGGACTGGCCGAGGTGATCAAGTACGGCCTGCTCTGGGACGAGGACTTCCTAGACTGGATCGAGGCACACATCGATGCGCTGCGCGAACGTGACCCCGCGGCACTGACCGAGGCCATCCGACAGTCCTGCCTGATCAAGGCCGAAATTGTCCGACAGGACGAGCGGGAAGGCGGCATCCGTGCCCTGCTCAACCTGGGCCACACCTTCGGTCACGCCATCGAGGCGGGCATGGGGTACGGCCGCTGGCTGCACGGCGAGGCCATCGGTGCCGGCATGTGCACTGCGGCCGAACTCTCTCGCCGGCTGGGGCTCATCGACCAGTCCGCCTGCCGCCGCATCGAGCGGATCGTCAGCGCCGCCGGCCTGCCCACGCGCTCACCGGCCGAACTGTCTCCCGAGCGCCTGCGCGAACTGATGAGCAGCGACAAGAAGGTCGAGGATGGCCGGCTGCGCCTGGTCCTGCTCGGGCGCCTCGGCCAGGCTCGACTGATCGACAATACCTCCGAAGACGAGATCATGGCCGCCATCCGGGCCACCCATGCCGACAGCTGACCCGTCGGCGAGATCGCAAGGAAAAGGAATCTGACATGAGCAACGCGACGGAACACGCTCTCGAACAGGCCGAACGGATCGTCCAGTATTCGAAGTACTCCGACCGCTTCCTGGTCGTCGAGGGCGACAACCCGGCCGAACGCCGCGCCTTCGTCAAGCTGATCAGCCAGAAGCTGCCACCGCAGGTCCGGCCGGTCGTCGTGCGCGCCGATGGCAGCGACGACATCACCACGGTGATCGACCGCCTGAGCACGAACCTGCAGCTTTCCGCCGGCATCGAGACGCCCGAACAACTGGTCACGGCGACCACGGCGGCACTCGAGGATCAGGGTCGCCTGCTCCTCATCGTCGAGAATGCCGAGCAATGGCTCGATTCGGACGCCGCAAGCACGCTCTTCGAGCTGATCGACCAGGCGCATGAACTGGCCCGCGAACGCATGCTGTTCATGCTGGTCGGCGGCACTGACCTGTGCACCCGCATCGAGACGGCGCAACCGCTGGCCGCCATCCTTGCCGACCTTCACTGCGTACAGCTGCTGGGCACCGAGCCGGCCAGTGCAACCCCGGCAGCCGCGCCGGTCACGGATCCGCAGCCGGCCGAGACGGTCGCACCCCACCCTGCCGCATCGGTCGAAGCGACGGATCCCCGGACTGCCGGCTCTCCCGGTCCGAGACGGGCTCGGCGCAACGAGGCAATCTGGGCCCACCCGCCCTTCCTGATCGCCGCGGCGGTCAGTGTGGCCGTGATCACCATCGGCATCTTTGCCCTGATGAGCCGCTCCGAGCCCCCGGCTGCCCCCGACGAAGTGGAACTGGCGGTCGATCGGCCATCCGGCGGCGAGGAACGCGAAGGGAACGCGCCGGGCTCGACCGGCCCGGCCGCGGGCGACGAGGCCGAATCGCCCTCCGACACCTACGGTCAGCCGCTGCACGTGCCGTTCCCCGACGACCAAGACACTCCGTCCCGGTCGACAACCGACACGCCCGCGGTGGCCGAGGAGGCATCCGCGCCGGCAACCGCCGACGCCGACGACGCCCCCCCGACGGAAGAGGCGCAAACGTCTGCGACCGACGATGACAGCCGCCCAGGCGAGGAGCCGGAAACGGCCGCTGCCGACGATGACGCCGCGGAATCCGGGGCGAGCTCGGACACCGCCGTGAACAATGCCTGGTTCCGTGATCAGCCACGGGCCCGCGCGGCCATCCAGCTTGCCGCCTTCGGTTCGCTCGACGGGGCGCGCGGGATGATCCGGACCCGTTCGGACGAGGCGCTGCCCGCCGGCGAGTGGCGCATCTACACCCAGCGGGTCAGCGGCCAGACGCTCTACACCGTCACCTATGGCGACTTCGCCTCCGTCGAAAGGGCCCGCCATGCAATCGAGTCACTCCCGGAGGAGCTGAGGACCATCGCCCCCTACCCCCGCTCCGTCGGCGACATCCAGGATCGCCTCGTCGACTGAGGGAGTCGCCGCCCAGCGGGTGGTCCGATTTGCCTGATGCCCGCAGGGCCGGTAAAATTCCGGCCCATTTTGCCCAAATCCCGCCGACGCGGGCACACACGAAAACGGTCGGCCCCTGACAGACAGCTGGCAACCAGCACCCTGTCAGGCCGCCATGCCGGGCGCGGTCAAGCGCCGCTCGCCTGACAAGCCGGAAGAATCCACGAGGTTGCGAAAGTCATGAGCCAAGCCCCCACTGACGGTCTGTACCACCCGAGCTTCGAGAAAGAGAACTGCGGCTTCGGCCTGATCGCCCACATGGACGACCAGGCCAGCCACGGCCTGGTATCGACCGCGATCGGGGCGCTGGCCCGCATGACGCACCGCGGCGGCATTTCCGCCGACGGCAAGTCGGGTGATGGCTGCGGGCTGTTGCTGAAGAAGCCCGACGGCTTCTTTCGCCGGGCGGCGGCCGACCAGGGCATCGACCTGCCTTCGGTCTACGCCGTCGGCGTGGTCTTCTTCTCGCGCGACGACGCCAAGCGCGAGCGCTCTCGCGAAGCGCTGGTCGGTGCGATCGCCGAGCAGGGGCTGACGCTCGCCGGCTGGCGTACCGTGCCGGTCGATCCGTCGGTCCTCGGCCAGATGTCCGCCGAGAAGCGTCCGGAGATCGAGCACCTGTTCGTCACCCCGGCCGAGGGCATGGACGAGGATCAGTTCAATGCCGCCCTGTTCGTCGCCCGCCGCGATGCGGAAAACCTGATCCACGACGATCCGGACTTCTACATCTCCTCGCTGGCAAGCCAGGTCATCTCCTACAAGGGCCTGCTGATGCCGGAGGACCTGCCGCGCTTCTACAAGGACCTCAACGATCCCGCGCTCGAGTCCTCGCAGGCGGTCTTCCACCAGCGGTTCTCGACCAACACCTTCCCCGAGTGGAAGCTGGCCCAGCCGTTCCGCTATCTCGCGCACAACGGCGAGATCAACACCATCCGCGGCAACCGCAACTGGGCGCTGGCCCGCGCGGCCAAGTTCTCCTCGCCGCTGATCCCGGACATGAACCGCATCCAGCCGCTGGTCAATACCACCGGCTCGGACTCCTCGTCCATGGACAACATGCTCGAGGTGCTGATCACTGGCGGACTGGACATGATCCACGCCATGCGCCTGATCGTGCCGCCGGCGTGGCAGAACGTCGAGCACATGGACCCGGACCTGCGGGCCTTCTACGAATTCAACTCGCTGCACATGGAGCCCTGGGACGGCCCGGCCGGCATCGTCATGACCGACGGCCGCTTCGTCGCCTGTGCCATGGACCGTAACGGCCTGCGCCCGGCCCGCTGGGTGATCACCAAGGACCGCCACATCACGCTGGCCTCCGAGATCGGTGTCTGGGATTACGATCCGGCTGACGTCGTGCAGAAGGGCCGCGTGCGGCCGGGCCAGATGGTGGCGGTCGACACCGCCGAAGGCAAACTGATGCTGCCGCCGGACATCGACGACCAGCTCAAGACCCGCAAGCCCTATCGCCAGTGGCTGCGCGAGCAGTCGGTGCGCCTGAAGCACTCGGTGGCCGACGAGGAAGTCCTGTCGCTCGCTCCGATGGACGACGACGCCGTCCGCGCCTACGAGAAGGCGTTCCTGCTCTCCTTCGAGGAGCGTGACCAGATCATCCGCGTACTGGCGGAAAACGGCCAGGAAGCCATCGGCTCGATGGGCGACGACACCCCCATGGCCGTGCTGTCGCAGACCCAGCGCTCGCTGTTCGACTACTTCCGCCAGCAGTTCGCCCAGGTCACGAACCCGCCGATCGACCCGCTGCGCGAGGCGGTGGTCATGTCGCTGGAGACCCTGATCGGCCGCGAGCGCAACGTCTTCGAGGAGACCCCGGAGCACGCCCACCGCGTGCAGCTGGAAAGCCCGATCCTCACGCCGGCCCGCTTCGAGGCCCTGACGAAACTGGCCGACAAGGAGTTCTCCTCGCAGCGCATCGAGCTCAACTACGAACCGAGTGAAGGCCTGGAGGCGGCCATCCGTCGCATCACCGACGAGGCCGTCGCGGCCATCGAGGGCGAGCACACCGTACTGGTGCTTTCCGATCGCAACATCGCGGCCGACCGCCTGCCGGTCCACGCCCTGCTGGCCACGGGTGCCGTCCACCATCGCCTGATTCGCGAGGGCCTGCGCACCGACGCGAACATCGTCGTCGAGACCGCCACCGCGCGTGACTCGCATCAGAACGCCGTGCTGATCGGCTACGGTGCAACCGCCGTGTTCCCGTACCTGGCCTTCGAGACCATCAACGACATGCGTCGCCGGAAGCAGGTCGACGTCAAGCAGGCCGACCGGCTTGCCACCAACTACGTCAAGGGCATCAACAAGGGCCTGAAGAAGATCCTGTCGAAGATGGGCATCTCCTCGATCGCAAGCTACCGCGGCGCGCAGTTGTTCGAGATCATCGGACTGGCCGACGAGGTGGTCGACCTGTGCTTCAAGGACACCACCAGTCGCGTGGCCGGCGCCCGCTTCGTCGACCTCGAGGCCGACCAGAAGATCCTGATCAAGGAAGCCTTCACCAAGCACAAGCTGCCGCGCCAGGGTGGCCTGCTCAAGTACATCGACGGCGGCGAGTACCACGCCTACAACCCGGACGTGGTGCAGACCCTGCAACGGGCCGTCAACGAGGACGATTACCAGGCCTGGGAAGAATACGCCGCCTACGTCAACGAGCGCCCGGTGGCCACCTTCCGCGACATGTTCCACCTCAAGGAAAACGTCAAGCCCATCCCGCTGGACGAGGTCGAGTCGATCGAGTCGATCACCTCGCGCTTCGACTCGGCCGGCATGAGCCTCGGCGCGCTCTCCCCGGAGGCGCACGAGACCATCGCCGAGGCGATGAACCGCCTGGGTGCGCGCTCGAACTCCGGCGAGGGGGGCGAGGACCCGGCGCGCTACGGCACGGCGAAGATGAGCAAGATCAAGCAGATCGCCTCCGGCCGTTTCGGCGTCACGCCGCACTACCTGGTCAACGCCGAGGTGCTGCAGATCAAGGTCGCCCAGGGCGCCAAGCCGGGTGAAGGCGGTCAGCTGCCGGGCCACAAGGTCGACGAGACCATCGGCAAGCTGCGCTTCGCGCGACCGGGCGTGGCGCTGATCTCGCCCCCGCCCCACCACGACATCTACTCCATCGAGGATCTCGCCCAGCTGATCTTCGACCTGAAGCAGACCAACCCCGAGGCGCTGGTGTCGGTCAAGCTGGTCTCGGAGCCGGGCGTGGGCACCGTCGCCGCGGGCGTGGCCAAGGCCTACGCGGACCTGATCACCATTTCCGGCTACGACGGCGGCACCGGGGCGAGCCCGCTGACGTCGGTCAAGTACGCCGGCAGCCCCTGGGAGCTGGGCCTGACCGAGGCACACCAGACGCTGCGCGCCAACGACCTGCGCGACAAGGTCCGCCTGCAGACCGACGGCGGCCTCAAGACCGGTCTCGACGTGGTCAAGGCGGCCATCCTGGGCGCGGAGAGCTTCGGCTTCGGCACCGGCCCGATGATCGCCATCGGCTGCAAGTACCTGCGCATCTGCCACCTGAACAACTGCGCCACCGGCGTGGCCACGCAGAACAAGGTGCTGCGCCTGGAGCACTTCAAGGGCAACGTCGACAAGCTGGTCAACTACTTCCGCTTCATCGCCGAGGAGACCCGCCGCCTGATGGCAAGCGTGGGCGTGCGTTCCATCGAGGAACTGATCGGCCGGACCGACCTGTTCGAGATGCGTGAGCCTGCGACCGACAAGCAGCGTCACCTCGACCTGTCCAAGATCCTCTCGGACGCCGGCATGGTCTCGGATGCGCCCACCTGCTGCGTCTCGCCGCACAACGACCCGCACGACAAGGGCCTGCTGGCCGAGAAGATCGTCAAGGAAGTCATGCCCGCGATCGAGGGCAAGACCGGTGGCGAGTACGACTTCACCATCCGCAACACCGACCGCTCCATCGGCGCGCGTGTCTCGGGCGAGATCGCTCGCCGGCACGGCAACCAGGGCATGGCCGATCACCCGATCAAGCTCCGGTTCACCGGCATCGCCGGCCAGAGCTTTGGCGTGTTCAACGCCGGTGGCCTGCAGCTGGAACTCGAGGGCGACGCCAACGACTACGTCGGCAAGGGCATGGCCGGAGGCGAGATAACGATCTACCCGCCCAAGGGCAGCACGTTCGACTCGCACGACACGCCGATCATCGGCAACACCTGCCTCTACGGCGCGACCGGCGGCAAGCTGTACGCCGCGGGCCAGGCGGGCGAGCGGTTCGGCGTGCGCAACTCCGGTGCCCAGGCGGTGGTCGAGGGCTGTGGTGATCACGGCTGCGAGTACATGACAGGCGGCGTCATGACCATCCTCGGCTCCACCGGCATCAACTTCGGTGCCGGCATGACCGGCGGGTTCGCCTACGTCCTCGACGAGGCGAAGGACTTCGTCGACCGCTACAACCACGAGCTGGTCGACATCCACCGCCTGCAGGCCGCCGAGCTCGAACCGCACCGCCAGCACCTGCGCTCGATCCTCGAGGAACATGCCCGTCGCACAGGCAGCGCCCGGGCGAAGGCCATCCTCGCGGACTTCGACGCCTACCTCTCGAAGTTCTGGCTGGTCAAGCCGAAGGCGATGGAGATCAGCGATCTGCTCGACCTTCTGGACAACGCGGCGTAAGGCGATGCACGGGTCGGGCATGGCTCGAGCCGTCATGAAACCGGGACCGGCCACCCTTCCCGGGGTGGCCGGTCCTGTCGTTTCCGGTGGGCGGGCCGAGCGGATTACCGACGAGAGCATCCTGTCGTCATGAGTCGCATTCCCGAGGCCTTCGTCGAGGAAGTCGTCTCGCGCTCCGACATCGTCGAGGTGATCGGCGAGCGCGTGCCGCTGAAGAAGAAGGGCAAGGAGTTCGCCGCCTGCTGCCCGTTCCACCAGGAAAAGACCCCGTCGTTCTACGTCACCCCGGACAAGCAGTTCTATCACTGCTTCGGCTGCGGGGCACACGGCAACGTGGTGGGCTTCCTGATGGAATACGACCATCTCGACTTCCCCACCGCGATCGAACAGCTCGCCGGCCGGCTGGGCCTGGAAATCCCGCGCGAGAAGGGCGACCAGGAAAAGCTGGACCGTGTCACTCGCCTGCGCCAGGTCACCGCGCTGGCGACCGACTGGTTCCGCGCCAACCTGCGGCGGCACCCGGAGGCCATCGACTTTCTCAAGCACCGGGGCCTGACCGGCGAGACGGCCGCCCGTTTCGCACTCGGCTTCGCCCCGACCGGCAATCACCTTGAAACCGCCCTGGCCGGCAAGGCCCGACCGGACGAGCTGGTGGCCACCGGGTTGCTGATCGAGCGCGACGACGGGCAGCGCTACGACCGCTTCCGCAACCGGGTCATCTTCCCCATCCGCGATCCTCGCGGTCACGTGATCGGCTTCGGCGGCCGGGTGATCGGCCCCGGCGAACCCAAGTACCTCAACTCCCCGGAAACCGAGCTGTTTCACAAGGGCTACGGGGTCTACGGGCTGTTCGAGTCGCGCCAGGTAAACCAGCGGCCCGATTCGCTGATCGTGGTCGAGGGCTACATGGACGTGATCCTGCTGGCCCAGAATGACGTGCATCACGCGGTGGCAACCCTGGGCACCGCCACCACGGCCGAACAGCTCGGGCTGCTCTATCGGCAGACCGACCGGCTGGTGTTCTGCTTCGACGGGGATGCCGCCGGCCGCCGGGCCGCCGTCAAGGCCCTGGAGGTCGCCCTGCCCCTGATGCACGACGGCCGCGACCTGCGATTTGCCTTCCTGCCGGAAGGGGAGGATCCCGACAGTTTCGTGCGAGCGCAGGGCAAGGCGGGCTTCAACCGGTTCCTGGAACACGGCGCCCTGGGCTTCGACCGCTTCCTCACCCAGCACCTGGACGAGGCCATTCCCGGGGACGACACTGCGGCCCGGGCACGCAAGAACAAGGAAGCCCACCGGCTGATCAACACCATGCCGCAGGGCACGCTCAGGCGGCTCACGGCCCGCCAGGTCGACCGTCACCACGGGCTGTTCGGCCGGCCATTCCGCGAGGAGAAATCCCGCGCCGCGCCCATCGCCGCGCGTCGTCCACCTCCGTCCCGCTCCGAGGATCACATCCTGTTGCGGCTGCTCATCGAGCATCCCGTGCTGGTCGACCGGGTTCGACCGGCCGACGTCTGGCACGGCGGACGCCCCCCGGCGGCGATCGAACGGCTGCTTGCCGACGCGCTCGACGACCGTGATCGGCAAATCGCGGCGGAGCAGCACATCGTCGGCATTGAAAACCTCGAAATCGCCACCACCATGCTCGAGGACATCCTGGAAAAGCGCCGCCAGCGCGAGGCCCTGGCGGAGCGGAAACGCCGCCAGCGCTCCGGCCTGGCCGGCAACGACCGGGACAACCGATCGGGTTAGAACCGATCGACTAACCCCCTGCGGGCCATTCCGTCGCCACCTTGCCAACCTACCGGCAAGGCCGGGCAAGCGGCCGCGGAGGGAGAGCCGGAGGCGCTTTGCGGGCTCTGTCCAGATGGACGAATCGCCCTCCAGACGTTATAATTTCGTGTTCCCCAAAGGGAAAGCCCGGGCAGGCGACCTGTCCCCCGGACCTTCCCGCGCGAGGCCCAGACGTCTCCTCGCGCCGCCTGGACAAGAGACGCCGCCCCAACCGGCCGCGTCCTCGACCCGCACATCCGCGGCACGACTTCCAGGCGTTTTCACCGAATTGCCGGAGCAGGTTTCACGCCGATGCAGCAAGACCAACAAACCAGCATCAAGCAGTTGATTGCCCTGGGCAACGATCAGGGTTACCTGACGTATGCCGAGATCAACGACCATCTGCCCGAGTCACTGGTCGATGCCGAACAGATCGAAGTGATCATCAGCATGATCCAGGACATGGGCATCCAGGTATCCGAGGCCCCGCCGGACAAGGACGACCTGGGCCTGTCGGACGAGTCGCGCGTGTCGACCGACGACGACGCCACCGAGGAGGCCGTCGCCGTGCTCGCCTCCCAGGTGGACGCCGAGTTCGGCCGCACCACCGACCCGGTGCGCATGTACATGCGCGAGATGGGCACCGTCGACCTGCTCAACCGCGAGGGCGAGATCGAGATCGCCAAGCGCATCGAGGAAGGCCTGCGCGAGGTCACCATCGCGATGGCGGCCTTCCCGCCGACCCTCGACACCCTGCTCGCCCAGTACAAGCGGGTGGAAAACGAGGAGGTCAAGCTGGCCGACGTCGTGGTCGGTTTCCACGTGCTCGATGACGAGGAAGAAGCCGCCAGCTCCGCCAGCACGGAAGCGAACAAGGACGACGACGAGGAAGAAGCCGCCGACACCGGCATCGACCAGGAAGCCGTCCGCGCCATCATCATGGAGCTCAAGGAGCTCCACGAGCAACGGCACGCCCTGATCACCAAGACACGCAAGGCGAAGACCGACGGCCAGAAGATCGCGGCGCTCAACGAGCGCATCGCCGGCGAGCTGATCAAGCTCAAGCTCAACCCCAACTTCAACGAGAAGCTGGTGGCGCAGGTGCGCGAGGCCATCAAGCGCGTGCGCCTGCTGGAAAAGCAGATCCTGCAGCAGGCCGTCGACAAGGGCGGCATCAAGCGCGAGGACTTCATCCACGCCTTCCGCGGTCACGAGACCAGCAACGAGTGGATCAAGGAAGTCACCAAGGGCAAGCCGAGCGCGAAGTTCGCCGCGGTGCAACCGGAGATCGAGCGGCTGGCCAAGCGCCTGGCGACCGTCGAGCGCGACAGCCTGCGGTCCGTGACCGAGATCCGCGACGTCCACCGCAAGGTGACGCTGGGCGAAGGCAAGGCTCGCCGGGCGAAGAAGGAGATGATCGAGGCCAACCTGCGTCTCGTCATCTCGATCGCGAAGAAGTACACCAACCGCGGCCTGCAGTTCCTCGACCTGATCCAGGAAGGCAACATCGGCCTGATGAAGGCGGTCGACAAGTTCGAATACCGCCGCGGCTACAAGTTCTCGACCTACGCCACCTGGTGGATCCGCCAGGCGATCACCCGCTCGATCGCCGACCAGGCACGCACGATCCGCATCCCGGTGCACATGATCGAGACGATCAACAAGCTCAACCGCATCAGCCGCCAGATGCTCCAGGAGATGGGCCGCGAGGCGACTCCCGAGGAGCTGGCCGAGCGCATGGACCTGCCCGAGGACAAGGTCCGCCGCGTGATGAAGATCTCCAAGGAACCGATCTCCATGGAGACGCCCATCGGCGAGGACGACGATTCGAGCCTGGGCGATTTCATCGAGGACCAGGGCGCGGTCTCTCCGCTGGACTCGGCGACCAACGCCTCGCTCTCCGAGATCGTCCGCGAGATCCTCTCGACGCTGACCCCGCGCGAGGCCAAGGTGCTGATGATGCGCTTCGGCATCGGCATGAACACCGACCACACCCTCGAGGAAGTCGGCAAGCAGTTCGACGTCACCCGCGAGCGCATCCGCCAGATCGAGGCCAAGGCCCTGCGCAAGCTGCGTCACCCGTCCCGCTCGGAAAAGCTGCGCAGCTTCATCGACGCCAAGATGGAATGACCCTCCCCGGCCGGCTCCCCGCCGGCCTCGGTGGCCCTCGCCACCGCCGTCCGGGCCCTTAGCTCAGTTGGTTAGAGCAGGCGACTCATAATCGCTTGGTCGCAGGTTCAAGTCCTGCAGGGCCCACCA
>NZ_JAWLBP010000027.1:0-25080 GCF_041687595.1 Guyparkeria sp.
ACTGGTCGAGCCCGTGCTGAGCAAGTGCGTGACCAAGTTCAAGCTCCCGTTCGAGTGGAAGGGTGACGAGCACCTGATCATGAGCCGTGTCACCGACGAGACTGGCTACGTTCAGCCGACCCTGATGCAGCTGCGCAAGGTTCGTGGCTTCAACAGCATCTACCACAAGAACTCCATTCAGGCCTGGAAAATCGAGAAGTCTGGCGAGGTGAAGAATGTCCAAATTGAAAACTTCTAAGTTCAGCCTGGGTCTTGCGGCAGGTGCCATGGCCTTGGGTCTGAGCTCTGCCAGCGTCGCTGCTGAGCACGGCAATGGCTTCAACGGCATTGGCAAGAACATCACCGAAGAAGCGGTCAAGCCGTGGGACATCAGTGTGTTCTTCGACGGCGAGAACCTGCCGAAAGGCTCTGGCTCCGTCGCCGACGGTGAGCAGCCGTACCAGGCCCAGTGCGCCATGTGTCACGGTGATTTCGGCGAAGGTGCCGAGGGCTACCCGAAGATGGCCGGCGATCCGATGCCGCAGTTCGTCGAGTCCCTCAAGCAGGGTCTCGACGGTGTCGGCAACCGTGGTGTCAACAACGCCTGGGGCCACGCCCCGACGCTGTTCGACATGATCAAGCGCCACATGCCGTTCTACGCACCGGGCACCATGGGCGTTGACGAGTCCTACGCCGTCACCTGCTACGTCCTGAACCTGGCAGGCGTCGTCGACATGGACTTCACCTGCAGCGACGAGACGCTGGCCGACGTTGAAATGCCGTCCGTCGACTACTTCGTGACCGACACCCGTCCGGACACGAACAACCAGCGCTGCATGAGCGACTGCACCGACGAAGAGCCGGAAGTCGTCTACTCTGCTGTCGAGGGCGTGAGCGGCTAAAAACCGCCCTTCTGTCCCAAGCAGAAACGATCAGCCCCGCCTTACGGCGGGGCTTTTTCGTGCCTGACGGAAAATTCAGCGGCTCTCGTCCACATGGTGGCGCGAGCGACCTCCCCAGCTAGCCCGACGCGACAAAACGCACCACACCACAAGGACAGACCGTGCTGGGCGGAACCCACAGGCTCACCAGGCTCACTGCCTCATGCTTTGGTGCCCCCCCCCGCCCCCAACGAAAAAGACCTCGCCTAGGCGAGGTCTTGGGAAGGACTCCAACCGGGATCGGGGGCTTATTTCATGAAGCCCAGGATCGCGTTGCGTACCGACTCGAGGTCGGCATCGATGGTCACCATCGTGGCCTTCTCCACACCCGGCATATCGCCGGTGCACTGGGCGATGGCAGTATCCGGGTCCTTGAGGCCGTTGCCGGTCAACGTCAGGACGATGCTCGAGCCGTCCTGGATCTTGCCGGCTTCGAGGTCGTTGATCAGGCCGGCCAGCGAGGCGGCCGAGGCCGGCTCGCAGAAGATACCTTCGTGCTGCGTCAGCATGCGCTGGGCGGCGAGTATCTCGGCGTCTGAGACCTCGGCGAACCAGCCGCCGGACTCCTCCATCACCTTCCAGGCACGATCCCAGCTCTGCGGGTGACCGATGCGAATCGCGGTGGCGACGGTATCCGGGTCGTCGACCATCTCGCCGCGCATGAACGGCGCCGAGCCGCTGGCCTGGTAGCCGACCATCTTCGGCCGATTGCCGCCGGAGCCGCCCCCGGCGAACGGGCACTTGCCGTTGCAGTAGGCACAGGACTCGGTGACGTGCTCGCCGGAGACGGCGGAGAACTCGCAATACCCGATCCAGTGGGCAGTGATGTTGCCAGCATTACCCACCGGCAGGCAGTGGTAGTCCGGGGCGCGACCCAGTTCCTCGATGATCTCGAAGGCCGCGGTCTTCTGGCCCTGAAGACGATAGGGGTTGACCGAGTTGACGATGGTCACCGGCGCCTCCTCGGCGACTTCCTTGACCAGGCGCATGCCGTCGTCGAAGTTGCCGCGGATTTGCAGGATGGTCGCACCGTACATCATCGCCTGGGCCATCTTGCCCATGGCGATTTTGCCGTCGGGAATGATGACGAAGGCGGTAATGCCGGCGCGCGCGGCATAGGCGGCGGCCGCCGCCGACGTGTTGCCCGTCGAGGCGCAGATAATGGCCTTCGAGCCCTCTTCCACCGCCTTGGTGACCGCCATGGTCATGCCGCGGTCCTTGAACGAACCGGTCGGGTTGAGACCCTCGTACTTGACGTAGATGTCCACCGAACGGCCCAGCACTTTCGGCAGGTTGTGCAGGCGAATCAGCGGGGTCGCACCCTCGCCGAGACTGATCAGCCGGGTGTCGTCGGAAAGCGGCAGGCGATCACGATACCGGTCCAGCAGGCCGGTGTAGCGGCTTTGATGCGTCATGAAATACTCACTTGAATGGCCCCGTGCACGGGCCGACAGGCCTGATACAGGGCGGAACGATGATGTTTGGGGGTCATTTTACCCCAGCCTTCCCCCGGCTGTCAGGGGCGTGGCGAGGCGACCGGCTTCAACCCGTGCGACGCCAGAGCATCCGGTTTTCGTCATTCAGGACGTGCTTGAGAACCTTGCGCACCTTGCCCATCGAACGGTTGAGTGTCCGGTCGATCTCGGCGAGGGAAATCACCTCACCGTCACGAACACCCGCGGCCCAATTGGCGACCACGTTGAGGCTCGCGTAGTCGATCTCCGCCTCGCGAGCGAGGACGGCCTCGGGCATCCCGGTCATGCCGACCACGTCGCAACCGTCGCGCTGCAGGCGACGGATCTCGGCCGCCGTTTCCAGACGCGGCCCCTGCGTAGCGCCATACGTGCCGCCGTCAATCAGTTCAAGGTCGAGCGCCTGTCCCGCCTCGAGGAAGGCGCGGCGCAGCGTCTCATCGTAGGGATAGGTGAAATCAACGTGGGTGACGGAATCGAGATCCCCTTCGTAGAACGTCGACGGACGCCCCCAGGTGTAGTCGATCAGCTGGTCGGGCACGACCAGCGAACCCGGCCCCATGTCCGGATGGATGCCGCCCACGGCGGCCACCGCCAGGATGCGGTCGACACCCATCTCCCGCAGGGCCCAGATATTGGCCCGGTAGTTCACCTGGTGGGGCGGAATGCGGTGGTTGTAGCCGTGACGCGGCAAAAACACGACGTCGCAGCCCTGCAGGCGCCCGATGGTCACCGGCCCGGAGGGCTCCCCGAACGGGGTCGACACCATCTGGTGGCGAACATCCTCGATTCCCTCGATCTGCGACAGGCCCGTCCCGCCGATGATTGCCAGATACACCTTCAGACCTCCCGGACGTGAGTGTGACCCGGCTCAGCCTCCGTCGGGAAGCGCATGGATGCCGGGCAGATTGCGAAAGTAGCCATGGTAATCCATCCCCTCACCGAAGATATAGCGGTCCGGCACGGTCACACCAACGAAATCCGCGGCCAATCCCGGTGTCTTGCGGTCATGATGCTTGTCGGTCGCCACGGCGATCCAGACCTGTTTCGCTCCGGCGGACAGGCACCATTCCCGGACGGCCTTCAGCGTGTGCCCCTCGTCGAGGATGTCGTCGACCAGCAGCACGTCCCGGCCGACCAGTTCGACGTCGGGCTGTGCCAGCCACTTGAGCGCACCCCCGGTAGTCGCCCCCCGGTAGCGGGTGGCGTGGAGATAGGAAAGCTCGAGGGGAAAATCCAGCCGCGGCAACAACTGGCCGGCGCTGACCAGCCCGCCGTTCATCACCGCCAGCACCACCGGCAGACTGCCGCTCAGCGCCACGTTGATCTCGTCGGCGATGCGCGTATAGGCGGCCTGCATCTCGTCGGGCGTCACCAGGCAGTCGCACCGCGCCAGCAAGGCGCGGAGTTCTGCCGAACGGCCCGAAACTTCGGGGTGGTTGTCCCGGTTCTCATGCATGTTCGTATCCTTGTCCGGACGTCAGGCCCGGTCGGGGAACAGGTCGGGCTCGTCGACACCGAGACGGTCGATCCAGGCCAGCGCCTCGGCATAGCGGGGAGAACGTTCCAGGCGGCCCTCGGACGGGAGCGGGCCGTGACCGAACATTCGGGCCAGCCGCGCCTCGCGTTGTGCGCTGGACGGGAGACTGACCGTCTTCTGTACCCGGTCGACCAGCTCGGGATGATTGCAGATCAGCGCCATGTCCACGCCGGCGGCGAGGCAGCGTTCCACCCTCTGCTCGATCTCGCCGGCCGTCGAGGCGGCCGCCATGGTGAGATCGTCACTGAACACGGCGCCCTCGTATCCCCACTGCCGGCGGAGGATCTCGCCGATCCAGACCGGGGAAAATCCGGCCGGCTGGTCATCGACCTCCGGATAGATGACATGGGCCGCCATCAGCCCCGGTATCAGCCGCTCGGCCAGGGCCTTGAACGGACGCAGGTCGGTCCGCTCGATCGTCGCGAACGGGCGACGATCCACCGGGTGGGCGATGTGCGAGTCGGCGGCGACGGCCCCGTGCCCCGGGTAGTGCTTGCCCACGGCAGCCATGCCGGCATCATGCATCCCGCCAATCCAGGCGATCGCCAGCGCGATCACGGCCTCGGGCCGCTCGTCGAAGGCGCGGTCGCCGATCACGCCGCTGATGCCACGATCGAGATCCAGCACCGGCGCGAAGCTCAGATCCACGCCCACCTCGCGCAGTTGGACCGCCATCAGCCAGCCCAGCGATCGGGCGGCCTCCAGGCCGGCCTGGCGATCCTCAGCGAAGAGCCGACCGATCCGCCCCATGGCCGGCAGCGGCACGAAGCCGTCCCCCTTGAAGCGCTGGACACGCCCGCCCTCCTGATCGACCGCGATCAGCAGGTGCGGGCGGCGCAGCGCCCGGATCTCGGCGATCAGCTCGGCAAGCGGCGCCCGCCCCTCGAAATGACGAGCGAACAGGATCACCCCGCCCGTGGAGGGGTGCTGCAGTCGGCGCCGATCTGCCGGAGTGATCTCCGGGCCGGCGAGGTCGATCATCAGGGGGCCAAGTGCGGTCATGCCGATTTCCTTCCCAACAGCGGGTCAGTGTTCTTCCTTATCGCGGACGTTACGCAGGCGTCGGCTGCGACCATTGTTGCCCAGCAAGGCCTTCTCGGCGAGCGCCCCGAGGTACACGTACAGGCCCAGGGCGACCAGCAGGGCCGCGGCGGCGAATACCATCAGGGTAGCGGTCACTCCCTGATCGGAGTAGCCCATTGAAACCTTGAACATGGTCAGGAGACCCTCGATGAGGATCGCGACGAGTATCGCGGCGACGAAGCGCGTCATGGTGCGGCGAACGGTACTGTGTCGATGGACGTCCTTTTCCAGCAGCACCTCTTCCTCGAACACCGTCTTGGCGAGATCGAAGATCGCCATCGCCAAGGTGAGCACGACGATCACCTCGA
This sequence comes from Guyparkeria sp., assembly GCF_041687595.1. Taxonomy (NCBI): domain Bacteria; kingdom Pseudomonadati; phylum Pseudomonadota; class Gammaproteobacteria; order Chromatiales; family Thioalkalibacteraceae; genus Guyparkeria; species Guyparkeria sp. The sequence goes on from NZ_JAWLBP010000027.1 coordinate 5,324, forward strand.
ATGGCTTGAGTTGCAGCTCGGACGCCCATCCGGGCTCCATCAGCGCGTGAACCAGCTCGCTCATGCTGCTGTAGAAGAGCACGCCCGCCACCAGCAGCATCGCGGCGGCAAAAAGGGCATACAGGCCACGAAAGAACGGCTCGACCCGCCGACGCATCGTGTCGCCCAGCAGGAAACTGATCATTGCCTCGAGGTCGACGTCGATGACCAGATAGCCCACCTTCCCGCCGTGCTCCAGCCGCACGGTCGCCGAGATGCACAGGTCCCGCGAGGCGGCGGACAGGTAGGGCTCGGTCAGGTGAACATTCTCACTCTCCGCGGCACGCTTGAAATAGGGCCGCTGACTGCGATCCACGCCCCGGCCTTGACCATGGGCACGGTTCACGTGGCCGGTCTCGTCGGCGCCGTATTCGGCGACTTGCACCCCGTCCTCGTCGAGCAGGTAGACCAGATCGACGAAGGGATACAGGTCGATCAGTTTCTCGGTCACTCCACGCAGGCCGGAGGGGTCGGAAAGCAGGCGCGGTTCACCGATGCCCGTGATGATCGATTCGATCAACTCGCGAATGGAGCGCGACTGCTCGTGGTAGCGGTCGATGGTGCTGATGTAGTTGGCCGAGTGCATAGGCTCTCTGGAATCTAGATGGTGACCGGAGCAGTTTACCTGCTGGAAACAGAAAAGAGGCGCCGGAAAGGCGCCCCAGCAAGGAGGAGTCAACATTGCCAGCCCGGGCTTGCCATCATCTGGAGGCAGGCCGATGGATCATGGCATCCCGGTAGCAGCGAGAAGCATGCCAACCGTCTGTGACATCCTCGTTGCACCGGGCGACGCGACGGACCGGGCGGCCTGCCATGGCCGAATGCCGGTGAAGCCTAAGGGTAGCCCGGAGGGGGCGCACCATCACGGTGCCGGCCGCCCTGCCCGGGTGCAGGAACGTCAGCCCAACCGGTCGTGGAAGAAGGCGATCGTCTTCTCGAACGAGTCCCGGTCCGCCTGCTCGTCATAGCCCAGGGGCAGGCCGAACTTCCGCGCCTTGTCGTCCGCGCCGGGATTGGTGAAGGCGTGGCTCACCCCGGGATAGACGGTCACCTCCACATGAGCACCCGCCCCGCGCATTTCCGCGGCGATGCGCTCGACCTCATCGACCGGAGCCATCGGGTCCTCCGCGCCGGAGAAGATCCGGATGGGGGTGTCGATAGCGCCGGCAATCGGTGCCAGCCCCGAGGTACCGGCATGGAACGTCGCCAGCGCATCGTGGCGCACGCCCTGGCGTGCCATGCTCAACCCCACCGAGCCACCGAAGCAGTAGCCAATCGCCCCGAGGCTCTCGGCATCGACGCCATCGTGGCGCTTGATCGCCTCGATGGCCAGCCGATAGCGGGTCTTGAGCGCCTCGAAGTCCGACAGAGCCTCATTCATCAGCTCAGCGGCCTCACCGGCATCCTCGGTGACCTTGCCGTCACCGTAGAGATCGATGGCAAAACCCACGTAGCCCGCCTCGGCCATGTCGCGGGCACGCTTTTCCATGTAGGCGGTACGACCCCAGAACTCGGGCACCACCAGCACCACAGGGCGCGGACCCTTCACATGGGGGTTGAAGGCCACCAGCCCTCTCATGGTCCGGTCATCCGAACGGTATTCGAGCTCTTCGGTCCTGATTTCTGCGGCCATCGCTCACTCCTTGGCAGTCGCGCACCGTCATCAGAAGGCGCGCGGGAAAACGTAACAGGGGAATTCTGGCAGCATCCGCGGGGGATTTCAGGAACGGGTCAGCATGCCGCCTCGACCGGTTTGCCGCTACGGGCGGCACGGATCGCCCGGGCACGTCGGGCCGCCCGCTGGTCGATGCCCTGCTTGAACGCGACCAGCAGCGCCAAACCGATGAAGGCGCCCGGCGGCATCAGGGCCAGCAGGAAGGTCATCTGCTCGGGCAGCACGCGGATGCCCCAATCCATGGCCACAGGCCCGAACAGTTGATCGGCACCGTCAAGCAGTGTGCCGAAGCCGATGATCTCGCGCATCGCCCCCAGCGCCACCAGCACGAGTCCGAAGCCCGCTCCCATGACGAAGCCATCGAACACGGAGAAACCGAAGGCGTGGCGCGAGGCGAACCCCTCGGCACGGGCAATGATGATGCAGTTGGTCACGATCAGCGGGATGAATATGCCCAGCGTGTTGTACAGCGAGTGGAAGTGGGCGTTCATCACCAGTTCGATAATGGTGACCACCGAGGCGATCACCATCACGTAGACGGGCAGCCGGACTTCCGAGCGGACCCAGTCGCGGATCAGCGAGACCACCCCGTTGGCGACCACCAGCGTGACCAGGGTGGCGATCGCCAGACCCAGGGCGTTTACCGTGGTATTCGATATTGCCAGCAACGGGCACAGGCCAAGCACCTGCACCAGTGCCGGGTTGTTCTTCCACAGCCCGTCGAGGGCCAGCTCGGAAAGCCGCGGATCACTCATGAGGTGTCCTCCTCCGTGTGCACGTCCGGGGGGGTGCCGAACAGCGCCGATCGGTGTTGTTCGACGTATTCCAGGGCGGATTCCACCGCCTCGACCACGGCTCGCGGCGAGATCGTCGCCCCGGTGAACTGGTCGAACACGCCGCCGTCCTTCTTCACCGCCCAGCCTTCCGGCGGCGGATTGCCGAGGCCACGCCCGGTGAATCCCAGAATCCAGTCGGTCTTCTCGGCCTTTATCTTGTCGCCCAGCCCCGGGGTCTCGTTCTGCTCGAGCACGCGGACGCCCTTGACCTCGCCGCTGGCCTCGACCCCCACCAGCAGACGGATGTCGCCACTGTAACCACGATGGGTGACCACCGGAATGGCTACGGCGATGGTCTCGCCGTCACGACGGGCACGAAAGCCCAGTTGCCCGGCCGTCATGGCCCTCTCCTGTTCCTCGTCCGACGGGAGGGACGGCAGCAAGCCGGCGGGTGCGGGTTCGATCACGGGCTCGCCCAGGTTGAGCGCTTCCGGGTCGGACAGGATGAAGGCATCCTCGGCCGGGTTGTTGTCGTAATCCTCGCCGGCGAGCACCTCCATGATCTGGCCCAGCAGCACCGCCTGCCGGTTGAGCTCGATCTGTTCGGCCGTCTTCTGCTCGGTGTAGGCGACGAACCCGACCCCGAGGGCGAAGAACGCCGCCAGCAGCACGGAAGTGATGACGATCTGGCGGATTTCGAAGTTCATCATGACTCCCCAGACCTTCCTGACGCCGCCCGTGGCTTCCGACCGAAAACGACCGGCTGGGTGTAGTAGTCGATCAGCGGGACGGCAAGATTCATCAACAGGATCGCGAAGGCCACCCCGTCCGGATAGTTGCCGAAGCTGCGGATCAGGACAGCCAACACGCCGATGCCGAAGCCGAACACCAGCCGGCCGCGTGGTGTCGTCGAGGCGGTCACCGGGTCGGTGGCCACGAACAGCGCGCCGAAGATCACCCCGCCGGCCAGCAGATGGAAGGTCGGGCTGGCGAACTGATCCGGATCGATCGCCCACAGCAGCGCCGAAGTGGCCAGCACGCCGACGATCATCGCCACCGGGATGTGCCAGCGAATCGCGCCGCGGTACAGCATCCACGCCCCGCCAGCGAGGAAGGCCAGGTTGAGCCACAGAGTCCACGACGAGTCCGGCGACCAGATCGACGTCCCCATGGCGGCGACGCTGCCGCCCTCGGAGGCGACCATCCGCAGTTGATCAAGCGGCGTGGCCTGGGACAGCGCGTCGAAGCCGGTGCCCACCGGCAGCGCGCCGAGGAAGGTCCAGGCGGCCGCCTCTGTCAGTGACAGGTCCGCCGCCCCCCCGTTGAGTGCCACTCCCCAGCGCGTCATCGCCTCCGGGAAGGAGACCAGCAGGACCACATAGCCGACCATCGCTGGGTTGAAGAGGTTGTAGCCGATACCGCCGTAGAGCTGCTTGGCGACCACGACCGCGAACAGCGCCCCGATCACCGGCAGCCACCAGGGCGCGAGGTTCGGCAGGCACAGGGCGAGAATCCAGCCGGTAATCAAGACCGAGCGGTCGCCCAGCGCCGGGCGGAAGGGACGGGCGCGCAGCCACAGCATCAGCGCCTCGGCCAGCCAGGCCGTGCCAACGGCCAGGGCCACGTTGAACAGCACACCCCAGCCGAGCAGCCAGATGGCCACCACCGTACCGGGCACCAAGGCCCATAACACGGTGGTCATCACTCCGGCGACGCTCGATTCGGCCTCGACGTGAGGCGAGGTCTGCACCGGAAACTTCATGAATCCTCTCCCGTTCCGGGCGAGCGGCCCGGATCCTTGGCATCGTCGGTGGAGCTTTCCCCGGCCGCTGCGTTCCGTGGCTTTTCACGGACACGTGTCTTTCGGGCGCGAGCTCGCTCGCGCGCCGCCTCGATGCTCATGCTGGCAGCGGCCTTGCGCCCCTCACCCTCGGCCTGCGGCGGTTGATCGCCGCCCTGTCCGGCCTCCTCGCGCGCCTTGTTTTCCTGGGCGGCCTTGATCGCCGCACGTTTTTTCGCCAGGGCGGCCTCGCGTTCGGCCTTCTGCCGCTCGATGCGCTCGTTGTGGAATTCGAACCGCCGGCGGGCATGCTCGGCCTTGGCCCGCTCCCGCTCGGCGTACCAGATCTCGGTCTTGGCATGCCGGAAGTACTGCACCAGCGGGATGTGCGACGGGCAGACCGCCGAGCAGACCCCGCACTCGATGCAATCGAACAGGTGGTAGTCCTGACAGCGATCGAACTGATCGGCACGCGAGTACCAGTAGAGCTGCTGTGGCAGCAGGTCGGCCGGGCAGGCCTCGGCGCAGCGCGAACAGCGGATGCAGGGCTGGGGTGTCGGCGTCGGATCGCGATCGGCCGGGCGCAGCGCAAGCAGGCAATTGGTGGCCTTGACCACGGGCACCTCGTCCTCGTGGAGAGCGAAGCCCATCATCGGGCCACCCATCAGCAGCCGGTCGACACCCTCGCGGTAACCGCCGGCCGCCTCGATCACCCTGGCCATGGGCGTGCCGATGCGCACGCGCAGGTTCCGGGGATGATTCACACCGCCGCCCGCCACGGTCACGATCCGCTCGGTCAGGGCACGCCCCTCGGCCACGGCCCGCCAGCAGTTGGCGGTGGTGCCCACGTTGAGGCAGAGCATGCGGTAGTCCGTGACATGCCGCCCACGCGGGATCTCGATCCCGGTAAGCGTCCGGATGAGCTGCTTTTCCCCGCCAGCGGGGTAGATCGTCGGCACGACCTTGATCTGGAAACGCCGTTCGTCCTCCTCGGCGGCCAGCCGGTCGATGACCGCCTGCATGGCGGCGACGGCACGCGGCTTGTTGTCCTCGATGCCGATCAGGCAGCGGGCGGCACCCACCGCGTGCAGGATGACCTGCGCGCCACGGACAATCGTCTCGGGCTCCTCCTGCATCAGCCGATCATCGCAGGAGATGTAGGGCTCGCACTCCGCGCCATTTAGCACCAGGGTTTCCACCCCGCCGGGGTTGGCGGTGGCCAGCTTGGCCGCGGTCGGGAACACCGCCCCGCCCAGGCCGACGATCCCGGCCTCGCGCAGCCGCGAGCGAATCTCGACGGGGCTCGTCTCGCGATAGTCCGGCCAGGGGTCGAAGGGCTCGGCCTCGCGGTCCTCGCCGTCGGCCGCCAGGACGATGCTCTGCGCGACCAGCCCGCCGGGATGGGGCAGCGCCCGCGGCTCGATCGCCCGGATCGTGCCCGAGGTCGGGGCGTGGATCGCCGCGGAGATGAAATCGTCCGGACGGGCCAGCAACTGGCCACGGCTTACCCTGTCGCCCGGTTCGACCACCGGGATGGCCGGCGCACCAATGTGCATGTGCAGGGGCAGGACGTATTCGTCCACCAGCGGCATGTCCTCGATGGGCCGATCGCAGGCCGGGGCCTTGCGATCCTCGACGTGCAATCCACCGTGGAAGCCGAACAGCCCCTCGGAAACGGCCACCTTCGCCTCAGGCATTGGCCGGCTCCTCGGGACGCAGGCCGAGGCCGCGCGTCACCACCGGATGGGCGGATTCGGGCAACGGGAAGCGGTAGGCCTCCACGCCTTCCTCGACGGGCACCATGTCGATACAGTCCACCGGGCAGGGCTCGACGCAGAGCTCGCAACCGGTGCACTCGGCCTCGATCACGGTGTGCATCTGCTTGGCGGCACCGAGGATCGCGTCGACCGGGCAGGCCTGGATGCACTTGGTGCAGCCGATGCAGACTTCCTCGTCGATGACGGCGAGCTTCTTGACCTCCTGGACCTCCAGGTCGTCGTCCAGCGGCTTGAATTCCACGTCCAGCAGTTCGGCGAGGTTACGGATGGTCGACTCGCCACCCGGCGGGCAGCGATTGATGTCGGCCTCGCCTTTCGCGATGGCCTCGGCGTAGGGTCGGCAACCCGGATAGCCACACTGGCCACACTGGGTCTGTGGCAACAGCTCGTCGATCCGGTCGGCGAGCGGATTGCCCTCCACGCGAAAGAGCTGCGCGGCGATGCCCAGCAGCACCCCGAAGAGCACCGCCAGACCCACGGCAAGAAGAATCGCCATCCACATCAGATCGTCACCATGCCGGCAAAGCCCATGAAACCCAGTGCCATCAGCCCGGCCGTGACCAGGGCGATCGGCACGCCCTCGAAGGCCGCCGGCACGTCGGCAGCGGCCAGGCGCTCACGCAGCGCCGAGAACAGGATCAGCACCATCGAGAAACCCACCGACGCCCCGAAGCCGTACAGTGCCGAGGCGACGAAGCTGTTGGCCTCCTGCACATTGAGCAGGGCCACGCCCAGCACGGCGCAGTTGGTAGTGATCAGCGGCAGGTAGATGCCCAGCACGTTATGCAGCAGCGGGCTTGTCTTGCGCACCATCATCTCGGTGAAGTTGACCACCACCGCGATCACCACGATGAAGGTAATCGTACGCAGGTACTCCAGTCCCAGCGGCACCAGCAGCCAGGCGTGCGTGACGTAGCTGGCGATCGCCGAGAGCGTGAGCACGAAAGTAGTCGCCAGCGACATGCCAATGGCCGTCTCGACCTTGTTGGACACGCCGAGAAACGGACACAGGCCGAGGAACTTCACCAGCACAAAGTTGTTGACCAGGATGGTGCTGATCAGGATGAGAATGTATTCAGTCAAGGCCGCCTTCCGTTCCTGGTGAACATGGCACGCGACCGGGGTCTCGCGATCGAGTGACCCCGGGACTGCCGGTATCGGGGCGAATGGTAACAAGGAATCGTGACAAGCCGCGAACCGGTATGTTCAACCATACCATTCGCCCGATTCCACTTGAAACGCCCCGCCCGGTTAACGGTTCAGTCCGCCGTGCGCTCCGTACCCGGCCAGCGGAAGGCCTCGTTGACCTCGCTCAGACGTTCCACCCATTCCTCGTGTGCGCTCCGCTCGCTGTCGTTCGCAGCGATCACCCGCAGTCGCGGGCGATCGACGGGAATGGTGCCCAGGGCGGCCTGTCCGGCGGTAGCCGTCTCCGCCGGGTTGTCGAAGGACAGGTCCCACTGCCCGCCGGTCAGTGCGAGATAAACGTCTGCCAGGATCTCCGAGTCGAGCAGCGCCCCGTGCAGGGTCCGGTCGGAATTGTCGATCTGGTAGCGGCGGCAGAGTGCGTCGAGGCTGTTGCGCTGGCCGGGATGCTTCTCGCGCGCGATGGCGAGCGAGTCGGTGACGAGATCGACGTGCTCGGCCAGCCCCGGGTAGCCGAGGCGCTTGAGCTCGGCGTCGATGAAGCCGACGTCGAACTCGGCGTTGTGAATCACCAGCTCCGCGCCGCGGACGTACTCGAGGAACTCGTCGACCACCTCGGCGAAACGCGGCTTGTTCTCCAGAAAGTCGTTGGAGAGTCCGTGAACGGCGAAGGCCCCGGCATCCACTCCCCGCTCCGGGTTGAGGTACTGATGGTAGTTGCGGTGCGTCAGGCGCCGGTCGACCAGTTCGACCGCGCCGATCTCGATCAGCCGGTGGCCTTCCTCGACCGGCATGCCGGTGGTTTCGGTATCCAGGACGATCTGTCGAAGGGTCATGCCTTTTTCTCGCCTTGCTCTCGTTGGTACTGGTTCAGCCAGCGCTCGAGCGCACTGGCGAAGGCCTGCTTGTCTTTCGGCCCGAGCGGCGCCGGCCCGCCGGTCGCCACGCCGGATTCGCGCAGGGTCTGCATGAATTCGCGCTGCACCTGCCGACCACGGATGGACTCGGCGGAAAACGCCTCGCCGCGCGGGCCGATCACGGCCACCCCCTTGGCCAGCGCCTCGGCGGCGAGCTCGATATCCGCCGAGATCACCAGGTCCCCGGCCTCGGCCGCCTCGACGATGGCATTGTCCGCGACATCGAATCCCGGCGCCACCTGCATGAAGCGCACACGCTTGGAGCGCGGCACGGCGATCGCATGATTGGCCACCAGCACCACGTCCACGCCGACGCGGTCGGCGGCGCGAAAGAGCATCTGCTTGATAGGGACAGGGCAGGCGTCGGCGTCGACCCAGATCGTCATGTGTCTTCTCGTGGTTTGGTTGGGTGGCCGGTCAAGGTTTCCAGTCGATCCGTAATTCAACGGTGTGGAAAGTTTCGCACGCCTGTTGGCCAAGCAGTCACGGTTGCATTGCCGTGCCCGGCGCGCGAGCCCCTTTTCTGCTGAGCCTCTCAACGCAACCGGTGGGCGAATGTCATCCGGTTTTGAACGACCAAACGTATCAGGACGCCGACTCGTCCCCCATCTCCCTCTCCAGCCGCCGCCCCACATCCCCGGACGACCCGGTCCGGCGCGCGAGCAGATCATACGCGACCGGAACGACGAACAGGGTAAGCACGGTGGCCAGCGCGACCCCGGCGAAGATCACGGTCCCGATCACCAGGCGCGTCTCCGAACCGGCACCGCTGGAGACGATCAACGGAATCGCACCGGCCATCGTGGTCACCGCAGTCATCAGAATCGGGCGCAGGCGGGTAACGGCGGCTTCCTCGAGTGCCTCGCGGAAAGCCCTGCCCTGGTCGCGCAGCTGGTTGGCGAACTCGACGATCAGGATACCGTTCTTGGCTGCCAGCCCCACCAGCATCACCAGCCCCACCTGGCTGTAGATGTTGAGCGACAACCCGGTGACATGCAGCCCCAGCAGCGCCCCCAGGATCGCCAGCGGGACGGTCAGCATGATGACGAACGGGTGAACCAGGCTCTCGAACTGGGCAGCCAGCACCAGGAACACCACCAACGCTCCCAGGACCAGCATGAATACCGTCGCCCCGCCGGCCTGGCGGTAGTCGCGGGACTGCCCCTTGACGTCGGTCTGCGCCTCGGGCGGCAGGATCTCGTCGACAGTGGCCTCCAGATAGTCCAGTGCCTCGCCCAGGGGGTAGCCGTCGGCCAGATCGGCCTCGATGGTGATCGCGCGGATCCGGTTGAACCGATTGAGCGTCGAGGGCCCGGCGAAGTCCGTCAGCGTGACCAGGTTGCCCAGCGGGATCAGTGCGTCGGTAGTTCGCGAACGGACGTAGATGTTGTCGATGATCTCGGGGGAACGCTGCACGTCGCGCTCGCCCTCGAGGATCACGTCGTACTCCTCGCCGGCATCCACGTAGCGGGTTACCGTCCGACCACCGAGCAGCGTTTCCAGCGTGCGACCGATCTCGGTGACCGTCACGCCCAGGTCGGCGGCGAGGTCGTAATCGATCTCCACCTTGAACTGCGGCTGGGTCTCCTTGTAGTCGGAATCGAGTCCCGTCAGCCGCGGGTTGTGCTCGCGGATGTGCTCGAACAGCGCATCGCGCCAGTCGGCCAGCTCGTCGAAATTGCCACCGCCGAGGACGAACTGCACCGGCTTCTGCACCTGTTGGCCGAAGCCCTGGCGCATCACGGGAAACGCCCGCACGCCCGGCAAGTCCCTGACCATCGCCCGCACGTCGTCCATTATCGCCCAGCCCGAGCGCCGGTTCGCCCAGTCGTCCAGGATGATGATGCCGAAGCCGTTGTTGAAGTTCTCGATGTTGCCCCAGCCGCGTGGCGACCGGATCAGCGCCCGGGCGACCTCGCCGTCTTCGATCAGCGGGGCGAGGCGCGCCTCGATCTCGTCCATGTAATCGAGCATGTAGTCGAAACTCGCCCCTTCCGGGCCATTGACCACGATGAAGAACGCCCCGCGATCCTCCGACGGGGTGTACTCCCTGGGCAACTGGTCGGCCAACCAGACGGTCGCGCCCACCCCGACGAAGAACAGCGCAACCACCAGCCAGCGCAGCCCGAGCGCACCGCGCAACAGCACCCGGTAGCCCCGGCGGGCACGTTCCAGCACCACCTGCACCACCCTCGCCATGCCGCCCGACTCGCTGCGCCCGTTGAGGATCTTCGAGGCCATCATCGGGGTGAGCGTCAAGGCCAGGAAGCTGGAGATGATCACCGCGGCGGCCAGGGTGAGGGCGAACTCGGTGAACAGCTGGCCGATGTCCCCCTCCAGAAAGGAAAGCGGCACGAACACCGCCACCAGCACCAGGGTGGTCGCCACCACGGCGAAGGCGATCTGGCGGGTGCCGTTGAAGGCGGCGACCAGCGGGGTCTCGCCGTGCTCCTGGATGCGGCGGTTGACGTTCTCCAGCACCACGATGGCGTCGTCGACGATCAGGCCGATCGCCAGCACCAGCGCCAACAGGGTAAGCAGGTTGATGGTGAAGCCCAGTACGTACAGGGCGAAGAAGGTGCCCACCAGGGCAATGGGCACCGTTACCGCCGGGATCAGGGTGCTGCGGAGGTTGCCGAGGAAGACGAAGATGGCCAGCACCACCAGCCCGATCGCGATGAACAACGTGTACACGACCTGGCGCACGGCACTCTCGACGAACACCGAGGTGTCGAAGCTCAGGTTCAGTTCCATGCCGTCGGGCAACGTCCCCAGTACGCGCTCGCGCTCGGCCTTCACGCCCTGCGCGATTTCCAGCACGTTGGCGGTCGACTGCTTGATCATCCCCAGCCCCACGCGGGGCACGCCGTTCTCGCGGAAGATGCTGCGGGTCTCGACCGACCCGACCTCGACGCGGGCCACGTCTTCCAGGCGCACCATGTGCCCCTCGCCGCCCCGGTCAAGCACCAGGCCACGGAAATCCTCGGCGGTTTCGAAGTTTCTCGGCAGGCGCACCGTGAACTGTCGCTCGACCGACTCGATGGAGCCGGCGGGCAGTTCGACGTTCTCGGCCCGCAGCGTGTCCTCGACGTCGCCCACGGTCAGCCCGTGGGCAGCCAACGCGGTCCGATCCAGCCACACCCGCATCGCATAGGTCTGGCTGCCGGAGACCCGAACCCGGGCCACGCCGGGGAGCACGGAGAAGCGATCTACCAGGTAGCGCTCGGCGTAGTCGGTCAGCTCGGCGATGGAGTACTCCTCACCCGACAGACCCAGCCAGAGCACCACTTCGCTGGAGGAATCGGCCTTCTCGACCTCCGGCGGGTCGGCCTCGTCGGGGAGGTTGTCGAGCACGCGCGAGATGCGGTCACGCATGTCGTTGGCCGCGGCGTCCAGATCGCGCGAGAGAGCGAATTCGACCGTGACCGAGGACCGACCGTCCTCGCTCGACGAGGTGATCATCTCGATCCCTTCCACCCCGGCGATGCGATCCTCGATCACCTGCGTGACACGGGTCTCGACCACGGCCGCGGAGGCGCCGGGGTAACGCGTGTCCACGCTCACGACCGGCGGGTCGATGTTGGGGTATTCCTGCAGGGGCAGTCGGTCCAGCGCAATCAGCCCGAAGGCCACCAGCAGGGCCGAGAGCACCCCGGCAAGCACGGGACGCTTGATGGAGACGTCGGACAGGATCATCCGTCGCCCTGCCCTGCCGACAGTTCGTCACGGTGGCGCTCGAGGATCTCGCGTACGGGATTGTCCTCGTCGGCAACGTCGAGTACGCGCACGGCCACACCGTCCCGCACCTTCTGCACCCCGTGTCGGACCAGCAGCTCGCCCCCCTGAAGGCCGTCGGCCACCTCGACCCAGCCGGGGCGTCGCTGGCCGATCTCGACCTCGCGACGCTCGACGCGATCGGTCTCCTCGTCAATCACGAACAGGTACTGGTGCTCGCCCTGCGGCAGTAGGACCGACTCGGGCACTGCCACGACGTCGCGACGGTCACGTTCGAGGATGGTCCGCATCAGCATGCCCGGGCGAAGCAGCCCTTCATCATTGTCGATCCGCGCGCGAATCGTGATGCTGCGAGTGGCCGCATCCACCCGTGGCCGGATGGCGCGCACCTCGCCGGAGAATCGCCGCTCGGGGAAGGCATCGGTGCTCGCCATCACCGACTGGCCGACCGACAGCACGCCGACATGGCGGGCCGGCACGGTGAAGTCCACCTTCACCGAGTCGAGCTTGTCCAGGGTCACCAGATCGGTGCCGGGGCTGACCAGCATGCCGTTGCTGATGTCCCGAAAGCCGACAATGCCGTCGAACGGGGCATGGATCCGGTGGGCGGCCAGCCGGGCCTTGATCCCCTCGATCTCCGCCTGGATCTGCTGGACCCGGGCGCGATTGTCCTCGACCTCGGCGCGCGCACCGAGGTTGCGGTCCAGCAACCGCTGCGACCGCTCCAGCGCATTGCGCTGTTCGACCAGGCGGGCCTGGGCCGCGGCCAGTTCCGCCTGCTCCTCGGTGTCCTCCAGATGCACCAGCAGGTCACCCGCTTCGACCCGTTGCCCATCGCGGAACAGCACATCGCGTACCGTCTCGGTCACGGTCGACGACAGGGTGACTGCCTCGTCCGCCCGCACGGTGCCCAGTGCCTCGAGCGGGGACGACCACTGCTCGGATACTGCGTAGGAGGCGATCACTGCCGTTGCCGGACGGTCGGTCGCCGTGGCGACCACGGGCAGCAGGATCGAGAGCACGGTCGCCAGGGTGGCCGCCGCCCGCCGGGCCGAACGGACGCGATACGGGCCGGGGCGCCTGCCCGGTCGGCGGATGAGGGGCATGTCTTCTCCTGTGTCGAGGGTCAGCGGATCGCGATCAGGAGAAGCATAGTATGCGAAACATGCTGACGAACAGATGTCGTTCCCTCCGCATTATGCCGGCGGAACGGGGCGACCTGAATCGCTCGGTGGCGGACATTGCTATCATGCCGCGTCAATCATCGACGGGACGGGACATGCACTACGACGTGGTGATCATCGGCGCGGGGGCCGCCGGCCTGATGTGCGCGGCAACGGCCGGTTACCGTGGCCGGCGGGTACTGGTGCTCGACCATGCCCGAAAGGCCGGCCAGAAGATCCTCATGTCCGGAGGCGGGCGCTGCAACTTCACCAATCTCAACAGCACGCCGAGCCAGTTCCTTTCCGCCAACCCGCGCTTCTGCATCTCCGCGCTCAAGCGCTATCCCCCGCAGGCCTTCCTCGAGCTGGTCGAGCGCCACGGCATCGCCTACGAGGAGAAGGCTCCGGGGCAGCTTTTCTGTCAGGGGCGGGCGCGGGAGATCGTCGACATGCTGCTCACCGAATGCGATTGGGCGGGTGTCGAGATCCGCATGAAAACCTCCGTCGAGACAGCCGAACAAAAAGCGGATCACTACCTGGTGGCAACCGATCACGACCGGTTCACCACCGAATCGCTGGTGATCGCTACCGGCGGCCTGTCCATTCCCACCATGGGAGCCACGCCCTTCGGCTACCGGATCGCCGAGCACTTCGGCCTGCCCGTCCTGCCCACCCGCGCCGGGCTGGTGCCGTTTACCCTGCACCCGGACCTCAAGTCCCGCCTGGCGCCGCTTGCCGGCATCAGCGTTCCGGTGACCGTGAGTTGCCGGGGCATGCGTTTCGCCGAACCGATGCTGTTCACCCACCGCGGCCTGTCCGGGCCGGCGATGTTGCAGATATCCAGTTTCTGGCAGCCGGGCGACCCGCTAATCATCGACCTGCTGCCGGGACACGACCTGGCGGAAGAACTTGGGGAACGGCGCCGGGAACGCCCACAAGGAACGCTTCAGCAGTACCTCGCCGAGCACCTGCCGAAGCGGCTGGCCCAAGTGCTCGCCGAATGGCACGGCAAGGACAGCTCGCTGCAGGAGTACGGCAACGCGGACATCGAGCGGGTCGCCGCAGCCATACAGCGGTGGCAGGTAAGCCCCGCCGGCACCGAAGGCTACCGCACCGCCGAGGTCACCCTCGGCGGTGTCGACACCCGCGCACTGTCCTCGCAAACCATGGAGGCGCGTGACCAGCCGGGCCTGTTCTTCATCGGCGAGGTGGTGGACGTCACCGGGCATCTGGGCGGGCACAACTTCCAGTGGGCCTGGGCTTCGGGCGTCGCCGCCGGGCAGGCTGTCTAGAATCGGAGACAGACAGCTCCCGATCACGGACCGGACAACCACGCCACAGGAGCACCATGGACGATCTCACCAGCCAACTCATCCAGGACAATCTCACTCTCTGGCATTTGGCGATCGCCCTGCTGCTAGGGGCGCTGATCGGTCTGGAACGCGGCTGGTCGAAGCGCAAGGAAGAGGCCGGCTCGCGCATCGCGGGACTACGCACGCACGCCCTGGTGGGCCTGCTCGGCGGCCTCGCCGGTCTGCTCTCCGAGACTCTCACCGGCTGGGCCTTCCCTACCCTGCTGCTCGCCGTGGCAGCCCTCGCGATCGTCGCGTGGCGCACCCGCGCCGAGACGGTACGCAACTACAGCATCACCGACAGCATCGGCCTTCTGATCGCCTTCTGTATCGGCGCCATCGCGGTGGCCGTCGACCTGGTGATCGCTACGGCCGCGGCAGTTGTGACGGCCATGATCCTGGACAACAAGGAAGAGATCCACGGCCTGCTGCAAAAGCTCGAGGCGCGCGAACTGGACGCGGCACTCAAGCTGCTGCTGATTACCGCGGTAATGCTGCCGCTGCTGCCAAACGAAGGCTTCGGCCCCGGCGGCGTGCTCAACCCCTACCAGATCTGGTGGATGGTGGTGCTGATCGCCTCGATCTCGTTCGTCGGCTACTTCGCCATCCGCGTCGGTGGTGCGGAGAAAGGAATCCTGTTCACCAGCCTGTTTGCGGGGCTGAGTTCATCCACCGCCCTGACGCTGCACTTCGCGCGGCAGTCACGCATGACCGAAGGCCTCAGTCCACTGCTGGCCGTGGGGATCCTGATCGCCTGCGGCACCATGTTCCCGCGGGTGCTGCTGGTGGCAACCATGATCCACCCGCCGATGTTCGCAGGCCTGCTAGTCCCCGTGCTGGTCATGACCGTGCTGCTGTACGTGCCGGCGTTCCTGATGTGGCGCAAAGCCAGGCAGGGCATCGACGTGACGCAACCCGAGCTGAAGCAGAACCCGCTGGACCTGACCTCCGCCCTGCTGTTCGGCGTGTTGCTGACGATCATCATGCTGGCCGGCGAATGGCTACGGAACTGGCTGGGCGAGGCTGGCATATACCTGCTCGCCGCCTCCTCGGGCGTGGCCGACGTGGACGCGATCAACCTCTCGCTCACCCGGATGGCGGAGGAAACTATCACCGTCCAGACCGCCGTGATGGGCATCATCATCGCCTCGGCGGTCAACAACCTGGTCAAGACCGGCATCGCGGCGGTGATCGGCACACGCACCCTCGGCCTCTGGGTGGCCGGACCGATGGTCCTCTCCCTGGCAGCGGGGCTCGTCACCGCCTGGCTGATCTGATCAGCCCGCCCCCCCGTCGCCGGTCCCACCAGGCGAGCATCGCCGGGGTGAAAAGCAGGGTCAGCGGGGTGGCCACCAGCAGCCCGCCGGCAATTGCGGTGGCCAACTGGACCCAGTACTGGGTGGACGGTGCCCCAATGGAGAACTCCCGCCCGACGAAGTCGATGGTCAGGGCGAAGATCATGGGGGCCAGACCGAGAATGGTGGTCACCGTGGTCAGCAGCACCGGCCGCAGGCGCTGGGCCCCGGTGCGCAGGGCGGCCTCCGCCGCGTCGATGCCGTCACGCCGCAGCTGGTTGTAGGTGTCGATCAGGACGATGTTGTTGTTGACCACGATCCCGGCCAGGGCGATCACGCCAATGCCGCTCATCACAACGGAAAACGCCTCGGCGCGCAGCAGCAGCCCCAGCAGCACGCCGCTGGTGGAGAACACGATCGCGGTGAGCACCAGCAGTGCCTGGTAGAAGCTGTTGAACTGGGTGACCAGGATCAGCACCATCAGCACGATCGCCATGAGAAAGGCCATCATCAGGAATTGACCTGCCTCGGCCTGGTCCTCCTGCTGGCCGCGGACGGAAAGCGTGACATCCTCCGGCAGCGGGTTGTCCGCCAGCCATTCCTCCAGCGCAGTCACGCGCTCGTCGACCAGCCGACCGGCGGCCACGTCGGCCTTGACGGACAGCGTGCGCCGACCGTCGATCCGGTGGATGATGCCGGTCTTCGGCGCCGGCACGAACTCGACGAAGTTCTGCACCGGCACCAGCCCCGCCTGGGTGGGCACCCGCAGGTTCACCAGCTGAGCGATATTGCGTTCGTCAAAGGGAAAGCGCACGCGGATGTCGACCTCCTCGTCGGCATCCTCGGGGCGGTAGCCTCCCAGCGCCAGCCCGCGGGTGAGCATCTGCACGGCCCGGCCGAGGAGATTGACGTCCGCCCCGAAGCGCGCCGCCTCGCGGTGGTCGACCTCCAGGCGCATCTCCACGCCCGGCAGCGGACGGTCGTCCTCGATGTCGACGAAACCGCCCACCTCATCCATGCCAAGCCGCAGGTGTTCGACGCCCGTCACCAGCGGCTCCACCCCGCCACCCTGGTCATCGGCGGAGACCTGCAACACCACCGGCTTGCCCTGTCTTGGCCCGCCGGACTCGGTCAGGAATTGCAGCCGCACCCCGGGGATATCCGCCATCTCGGCACGCAACTCGGCGAGGATCTCGTCGGCCGACGGACGCTGCTGCCAGTCGACCAGGTCGAGTTGGATCACGCCAATCACGTCCTCGGCGTAGTCCTGGCCCAGCCGGGCCTGCTGCGACGCGATGCTGCGGGCGTAGACCGTCTTGAAAGCGGGGTGATCGTAGAGCCGGGCCTCGACGTCACGCACCAGATCGTCGACCTCCCACACCGAGAGATCCCCGCGCGCCTGGATCTGGATCTGCGCGAAGCGCGGCTCGACCTCGGGGAAGAAATCCACCCCGCGCCCCAGCTCGCCGTAGGCGACGTAGAGCGCGGCGGTGAACAAGGCTACGCCGGCGAAGGTCTGCCCCGGGTGGGCGATCGCCCAGCGCAACCCGGCAACATAGCGTGCCGTTCCCCCGTCGAGCTCGTCGAAACGCCCGGCCTCGGCCGCCCGGATGTGGCGGACCTGTTCCGGACGGCTTGCCCCCTGTCCGCGCGAGATCATCGCGGCCAGCACCGGGATGAACACCAGCGCCATGGCCAGCGACATCAGCAGGGTGACGATCACCGTGGCCGGCAGGTAGAACATGAACTCGCCCACCAGCCCCGGCCAGAAGATCATGGGAAAGAACACCGCGAGCGTGGTGGCCACGGAAGCGGTGATCGGCCAGGCCATGCGTTGCGCCGCATCCAGATACGCATTCTTCCCGCGACCTTCGGCGAGATAGCGGTCGGCCTGCTCGATCACCACGATCGCCCCGTCGACCAGCATGCCCACCACCAGGATCAGCGCGAACAGCACCACGATGTTCAGGGTAAAGCCCATCAGGTAGAGGACCAGCACCCCGCCGAGAAAGGCACCGGGGATGGCCAGTCCCACCAGCCAGGATGACCGCCCGCCCAGCGCGAAGACGATGGTGAGCATCACCAGCAGGATGGCGGTGAGGACGTTGTTCTCCAGATCCCCGAGCAGGTCGTCGATGTCCTCGGCGCTGTCCTGGAGGTAGCGGACCTGGATGCCACCGGGCCATTCGGCCTGGGCCTGCTCGATCACCTCGCGGGCGGCGGCCACCGTATCGAGGATGTTCGCCCCGGCCCGCTTGCGGATTTCCAGCGAAACGGCCGGCTCACCGTCGATACGGGCGAACCCTTCCGGGTCCTTGAACGTTCGGCGCGCGTCGGCGACCTCCTCGAAGGTCACCACGGTGCCATCAAAGGCGATCACCGGCAGCTCGAGCACGTCACTGACCGACTCGATCACCCCCGGCACCTTGATATTCAACCGCCCCGCCCCGGAATCCAGGGCACCGGCGGCCACCAGCTGGTTGTTTCGCTCGATCGCGGTGACAAGGTCGTTGAAGGGCAGGCGGTAGGTCTCCAGCGTGCGCGGGTCGACGAGCACCTCGAGCAGATCCTCACGATCGCCGCCGATCTCCACCTCGAGCACGCCGGGCAGCGCCTCGATCCGGTCGCGCAGGTCGCGAGCGCGCTGCACCAGGGTGCGCTCGGGCGCCGAGCCCGACAGCGTGGCGATCAGCACCGGGAACATCGACAGGTCGACCTCGGAGACCACCGGCTCCTCGACGCCCGGCGGGAGATCGGGCCGCACCAGGTCCACCTCCTCGCGCACGTCGGCCAGTGCCCGGCGGTTGTCGTAGCCGGGGTCGAAGTCCAGCCGGACCAGGGCGAAACCCTCCCCGGCGCTGGCCTGCATCTCGTCGAGGCCCTCGAGACCCGCCAATTCCCGTTCCAGCGGACGCACCAGCAGCCGTTCGCTGTCCTCGGGCGAGATGCCCGGATAGGCGACCGTCACGAAGAAGATCGGCACATCGACGTCCGGCGCGGCCTCCTTGGCGATCTGCACGTAGGCCGTCCCGCCGGCGGCCAGCAGGGCCAACAGCATCAGCAGGACGCTGCGCGACCGGGAAAAAAACGCGGCGAGCAGGGCATTCACTAGGGCTTGTCCTCCCCATTGCCTGCCTCGATGCGATCCCCGTCACGCACGAACCCTTGCCCCAGAGAAATCAGTTGCACCTCGTCGGGCAGACCGGTCACCCAGATCAACTCGGCAGTGGCACGCACCGGCGTGATCGGTACGAAGGAGGCGTGCATGACACCGTCCTGCGTCTCGGCGACCTTGACCCCCAACTCGCCTTGCTCGTTCTGCGAGATCAGTGCCGGCGAGATCGCGTGGGCACGAACCGTCTCCACCGGGATCTCCACGGTGACACTGGTGCCGGCCGGCAGGTCCCGATCCGGGTTGGCTACCTGGATTCGGGCAAGAAAGGTGCGGGTCTCGTCGGCGGCGGTGGCCGAGACGTAGGTCACCGAACCGCGGCGCTTCTCGCCGTCGAGAAAGATCACCCGGGCCTCCAGCCCCTCGGTGACCTCGTGCACGCGATGCTGGGGGATCTGCACCACAGCTCGCAGGGGATCGTTCTCGACGATCTCGGCCACCGGCTCGCCCGCCGCGACCACGTCGCCGCGCCGCGCAATCTGGCGGTTTAGCACCCCGCCGATCGGGGCCTCGATGCCGGTGCGCTCGATGTCCAGCTCGATCGAGGCCACCCTCGCCCGGGCCGCCTCGAGCTCCGCTCGGGCCCGTTCGGCCGCCAGCCGGGCCTGGAACCCCTGATCCGCCAAGCGCGACGCGGCATCGTAGTCGCCCTGCGCCTGGCGTTCGGCGGCCTTCGCCTCGCTCAGGCGTGCCTGCCGATCGTCCATACTCAGGCGGGCGATCAACTGGCCGGATTCGACCACCTCGCCCTCCGACACCGGTGTCTCGGCGACCTCCCCGCCCGTCTTGGCCCGAACCCGCACGACCTGCTCGGGCTCGACGTGACCCTGAAGCGTGACCAGCCGCTCGACCGGTTCGGCCCGACTGTGGGTCAGTCCGACCGTGACCGAGGCGGAACGCTCTGGCGGCCCGTCATCGACCGGCTCCCG
>NZ_JAWLBP010000028.1:0-24867 GCF_041687595.1 Guyparkeria sp.
GACGTAAGGCTCAAGCCGAGAATCAGCGAAAAGGCTGGGGTCAATCGCATACGGGACCTGTCGAGTCGTGGTGTTCCATCGGTTCAGGGAGTCAGTGTACCGCGGTGTCGCGACGAGGGGGCTCTGGGTGACGATTGTAGTGCAAAACCGGGGTCCGGCTGTGCGCGTCGTGTGTTTGCTTTTGGTGCGAACCGGGACTCAAGGCTGACGTGCCGACTCGATCCGCTCACACACGTTGTGTGTCGTATAATATATATTATGTTAAATATGGTCGGGACCGAGGCTGCGCCTGTGTTCTCCTTCCCCATTCCACATGCAAACCCACGCAAGGCCCTGCCGTGGAGCCCGGCTGGCCAAGGTACGGGGCTTCAAGTCCACTTGCTTCCGTGCCTGGTGATCTCACCAGCGGTACTTGTCCCAGAGTTCCGGGTTAGCCCAGTTCCTCGGGTTTAGCCAGTCCGGCGTCTGCTTGTAGTCGTGGATATCGAACTGGTACAGGGGTTCGTTTGGGCTCGAAGCCTTGTAGCCGAGGGCGATCATCTTCATCCGGTCATCGACCGACTCGTCCAGATAGACGATCACAGGTCGGTTGCCGCGATCCCGCAGGCTCGCCAGCAACTGGGACAGCACCGGTGCCCACTGGTCGACATCGATCACCACGTCAACGACGTCGCCTTCGGGCAGTTCGCTACCCACCATGGCCGGCTCACCCAACTCGCGACAGCCATTGCCCGTCTCTGAAAAACTTTCTTCACCGACGAGAATCGTGATCCGCGTCCCGCCGGGATGAATATTTTCGCAGGCAATCAGTCGGTTGTCTTGTCTCGACACCCCGTTCCGCGCCTCGCTGTCGAGTACGAAGACGCGCGGTGACGCTGTTTTTTTCGCATTCACTGTTGACAGCACCTCTCGAGATTCCTAATATGCGCCGCGTTGCCCAGGTGGCGGAACTGGTAGACGCGCTAGTTTCAGGTACTAGTGGAGAGATCCGTGGAGGTTCGAGTCCTCTCCTGGGCACCAAACAGTTTGGCAGAAGGCCGATGGTTCGACGAACCATCGGCCTTTTTTCTTTGGGGACACGAGACTCTTTATCACCGAGTGCGCCCTGCCGTCTTTCCCATCCGGTGCCGCCGGCGTGCGTTGTCCGCCGCTTTCACGGCACCAGAAAAAAGCCCACCGTCTCAACGGTGGGCCTTTCTTGTATCGGCATTCACGAGGGTTCAGCCGTAACGCTTCTTCAGGTTGTCGAGTCGATGCAGGGCATCGGTGGCACCCTCCTCCCTCAATTCCGACTCGATCATTTCGAAGCTCTCTCGATCGCCCACGTCCAGGAATGCCTCAGCGAGACTGACACGGGTATCGACGGCATCCTGACCGTTGTCATCGCTTGAGGAATCCGAGTCCTCGGTCGCGATCGTACCCCGATCCTCGATTTCCTCTTCGGGTGCGTCCTGCAGGTTCAGCGTGTCGTCCGCTTCACGCTCGGCCCCTGTGGGCGTCACGAAAGCGCCCTCTTCGTCCGAATCGGAAGTGGATGCAGTCTCCTGGCTGTGATCAGGAAGGTCGAATTCGATCTCTTCCCCATCCGTGCCGGTAACTGCTTCGGCAGGCTCCTCGTTCGCCGGGGTTTCCAGGGCGTAGGAGTCGTCGAAGTCCATGAGCTCGTCCGAGTCATCGGACCGACCCGGTTCGGCCTCCGAGTCGGGTGTTGCCAGCATGTTGTCCAGGTCATCGTCCCAGTCGATCATGCCGGCAGGCGATGATTCCGCGCGCGTCTCCTGTTCCGGCTCCTCGAACTCGCTCTCCCGGGAATCTTCCGACCCCTCTGCCTGAGAGAACGCCTGCAACTGGTCCCCCTCCTCGGCGGACTGCGCGTCGTCGAAGCTCATGCCGGGAGCAAGCGTTTCCGCGCCCTGATCGGTATCCGACGCCGCGGCGAACGAACTGTCCTGCTCGGGCTGCTGGATCCCCTCTCCGCTCTGAAGCCTGGCGAGCGCCTCCTGAAGCCCCTCGTGACCGGGGTGCTCGGTCAAGCTGTCCTGGAGGAGGTCGATCGCCTGCTGGTTGAGGTTGAACGACTCGAGCATGCGGGCCTCGTCGAGGGCCATTTGCGGATCGAGCGGGTCCTGACCCGCCGCATTGCTCCCTGCCTTGGCTTCCTCCTCGTCGTCGGTGTCCGAACCGGCGGCGATGGTGGCGGCTCCCGCGCCGGCACCCATGGCAACCGCGCCGGCTGCTTCGCCACGAGTCGAGGACGGGCCGATGTCCGGAGACGAATCGACGTCGGTCTGCTGCGCGGGCAGTGCCGGCTCGTCGTCGTTGCGGCGACCACGGCGCAGGCCCAGGGCGATCAGCAAGGCCAGCACCAGCAGTCCCAGGCCGCCGACGAGATACTTGCCCCACTCGATCCAGAAGTTGCCCTTGAGCTCTTCGAGCTGGGCGTTCTGCTGCTCGAGCGCAATTTTTTCCTGATGTGCCTGATCGACCGCAGCCTCGAGTTCCGAGATCTTGGACTCGCGTTCATCGATGCTCAGCTTGATCGTGTCGATCTGCTCCGTGAGTGATCGCAGATCTTCGGTCAGGGACTCGTTCTCCGCCCGGGCCGACTCGATCTCTTCCTGGTCGAGCACGGCCTGGCGCTGGAGTTCGGCGCGGGTCGGGCCCTCAATGGCAGGCAGAACGTTCGCACGGGAGGTTTCGTCCCCGGTTGCCTGTTCCGCGCTGTCACCAGCCTCGGCCGCGGCACGTTCTTCCGGGCCGAGGAGCTCGAGAGCCGGACCCTGTGCCTCGGCGCCCGCCTCTTCGCCGTCGTCGGTCGGTTGCGCAGAGGGAACGCGCAGCTCGGCGTCCGCCATCAGCGCGTTGCCGTTGCCGTTGACGAAAGCGTTGGGGTTGGCGTCGATGATCGCCTGCATGATCGGACGGATGTCTTCGCCCTCGGCGGCGTAGCGGCCGGCGATCTGGGAGAGCGTGTCGCCGCGCTGTACCTCGTAGCTGTCGTCGAGCTCCAGGTCCGTCGCGGGAGTCACGCGCTCCCAGGACGAGCGGTCAGCACGCGGTGCCGACGGTGCCTGATCGGCAACGGGCGTGCCTGCAGCCGCTGGTGTGGACTGCGTGGTGGTGCCGGACGACGGCGGGTCCAGGAGAAGGTTGTATTCCCGGATCATCCGTCCTTCGGGCGACCTGACCTCGAGCAGGATGCTGAGGATCGGGTCACGCACCGGTCCCCGGCTGCGGATGAACACGTAATCCTGACCACCCTTCGTCTCGACGGTGAAGATCAGGTTCGCCGGCAGGCTTTCCAGTGGAACGCCAGCCTGTTCATAGAAGGCCGGCGGGGCGAGCTGGACGCTGACTTCGTCCAGCGGTTCGTTCGACGAGCGCGCCAGCGGTACGCTGACCTCCAACGGCTCTGTCAGGTAAGACTGCACCCGGGCGTCGCCCAGGGTGGCGGCCTGGCTGATCAACGGACCCCCGGCACCGAGGATGCCCGCAATCACCAAACTCAACTTCCGCATGTCAATGACTCCTTGCTCGTGCCGGCCAGCGGGCACCGGATGGTGTCCTCAGCATGGCCGGCGCCTTCCCATAGCCCTGTATCGAGCTGATTGTGCCACAGATCAGAGGTAATCGCGCACCAGGCACTCGGCGATCTGAACACTGTTGAGTGCCGCGCCCTTGCGGACGTTGTCGGCGACAACCCACAGGTTCAGCCCACGGTCGTGCGAAATGTCCTCGCGGATCCGGCCGACGTACACCGGATCGCTGCCGGCGCCTTCCGTGGCCGCGGTCGGGTACCCACCGTCGCGACGATCGTCGAGCACCTTGACACCCGGCGCGTTTTTCAGCACTTCCCAGGCCATCTCGGCCGTGATCTTGTCCCGGGTTTCGATGTGGATCGCCTCGGAGTGGCCGTAGAAGACCGGGACGCGGACGGCGGTCGGGTTCACCAGGATCTCGGCATCCTCGAAGATCTTGCGGGTCTCCCACACCATCTTCATTTCTTCCTTCGTGTAGCCATTGTCCTGGAATACGTCGATCTGCGGCAGCGCGTTGAAGGCGATCTGCTTGGGATAGACCACCGCATCGGCGTCCTGGCCGTTCAAAAGCCGGGCACTCTGGGTGGCCAGTTCCTCGATCGCCTCCTTGCCGGAACCGGATACGGCCTGGTACGTCGCCACGTTGATGCGCTCGATACCCACGGCATCGTGGATCGGCTTGAGCGCCACCAGCATCTGGATGGTCGAGCAGTTCGGGTTCGCGATGATGTTGCGTTGGGTGTACCCCGCGATCGCGTGGGCATTGACCTCCGGGACGATCAACGGCACATCGTCCTCGTAGCGGAACTCCGAGGTGTTGTCGATCACGACACAACCGGCCGCCGCGGCTTTCGGTGCGAATTCACGAGAGATCGAACCGCCGGGCGAGAACAGCCCGACTTGCACCTTGGAGAAATCGAAGGTGGCCAGGTCCTCGACCGTCAGGAACGAGTCGCCGAACGGGACTTTCTTGCCGGCGGAACGTTCCGATGCCAGGGCGTAAACCTTGCCGACCGGGAACTTGCGCTCGGCGAGGATGGACAGCATGGTCTCGCCAACGGCACCGGTGGCACCGACGACAGCAACGTCGACCGTCTTGCTCATGAAGTTTGCTCCTTATCGTGAAAATGTTCTGTACGGGGCGCCATGGGCGAGGCGGCCCAGTGTGTCGCGTTCAGGCGTTGCCGAAGCAACGCAGGCACGAGCGGCAGACCCTGACGTTCAGTGGGTCTCAGCGTGCTCCCAAGACTAGCGCAATACCGCGGGCGACGCACCCGCGGGGACCCCTCCCGCTCAGCGCTTCAGGGCGGAGACCACTGCCTGCCCCATTTCCTCGGTCGAGGCCTCGGTTTTGCCCGGCTGCATTATGTCCGGGGTGCGCAGGCCCTGGTCCAGTACCGTGATACAGGCATTCTCGATCCGCTCGGCCAGATCGCCGCGACCGAAGGAGTAGCGCAGCAGCATCGCCGCCGAAAGGATGGTCGCCATCGGGTTGGCCACGCCCTGCCCCGCAATGTCCGGAGCCGAGCCGTGGCTGGGCTCGTAGAGACCCTGCCCCTTCTCGTTCAACGAGGCCGACGGCAGCATGCCAATCGATCCGGACAGCATCGAAGCCTGGTCGGAGAGGATATCGCCGAACAGGTTCTCGGTGACGATGACGTCGAACTGCTTAGGGGCACGCACCAGTTGCATCGCGGCGTTGTCCACGTACATGTGTGACAACTCGACGTCCGGATACTCGGTAGAGAGACGGTTCATCACCTCTCGCCACAACTCGGAGGTCTCGAGCACGTTGGCCTTGTCCACCGAGCAGAGGCGCTTTCCGCGTTTCTGGGCGGCCTCGAATGCGACCCGCCCGATGCGCTCGATCTCGCCCTCGTTGTAATGCATGGTGTTGAAGCCTTCGCGCTGACCGTCGACCTCGCGAATGCCGCGCGGCTGGCCGAAATAGACGCCGCCGGTCAGCTCCCGGACGATCATGATGTCCAGCCCGGAGACGACCTCGGGCTTGAGCGACGAGGCGTCGGCCAGCGCATCGTAGAGAAGCGCCGGACGAAGATTAGCGAACAGCCCCATGGTCTTGCGGATCGCCAGCAGGCCACGCTCCGGCCGCAGGGCGCGCTCGAGTTCGTCGTACTGCGGGCTGCCCACGGCCCCGAGCAGTACTGCGTCGGCCTCGGCCGACTGCCGGCGGGTGATTTCGGGGAAAGGTTCCCCCTCGGCGTCATAGGCCGCCCCGCCGATCAGGCCATGGGTGAACGACAGCTCCAGGTCGGTACCCGCGCAGACGGCCTCCAGCACGTTGACCGCCTGTTCGGTGATTTCCGGACCGATGCCGTCGCCCGGCAGGACTAGGATGTTCTTCTGGATCACGGTGTTGCGTTTCCTTTCTTCAGTCTGTTGTTCGGTCTTCACCCGCCGACATTGCCGCGCATGTCGTTGAACAGCCAAGGCGTCTTTTCCATCTGGGCGGTCTCGTAGGCCTTGATCTTGTCCGCGTGCTGCAGGGTCAGCGCGATATCGTCGAGACCCTCGACCAGGCAGTGCTTGCGGAAACTGTCGATCTCGAAGTGGTACTCCTTGCCGTCCGGTGCGGTGACCGTCTGGTTCGGCAGGTCGATCTCGAGTTCGAGCCCCGGCTGGTCGGCGACCGCCTTGAAGATCTGGTCGACCTCTTCCTCGGTCAAGGCAATGGGAAGCAGCCCATTCTTGAAGCTGTTGTTGAAGAAGATGTCGGCGAAAGACGGGGCGATCACCGCGCGAAAGCCGAAGTCGGTCAGTGCCCAGACGGCGTGTTCGCGCGAGGAGCCACAGCCAAAGTTCTCGCGTGCCAAAAGAATGGTCGCCCGATCAAAGGGCTCCCGGTTGAGAACGAAGTCCGGGTTCTTGCGCCGCTGACTGTGATCCATGCCGGGCTCGCCCGGGTCGAGATAGCGCCAGTCGTCGAAGGCCGTCGGCCCGAAGCCGGTGCGCTTGACCGATTTCAAGTACTGCTTGGGGATGATCGCGTCGGTGTCCACGTTCGAGCGGTCGAGGGGCGCGACGATTCCCTTGTGGGTGGTGAATGCCTGCATGGTGAAGTCTCCTCTTACGCTTGGCGGACGTCGACGAAATGGCCGGCGATTGCGGCCGCGGCGGCCATCGCCGGGCTGACAAGATGCGTGCGCCCGCCCTGCCCCTGGCGACCCTCGAAGTTGCGGTTCGAGGTCGAGGCGCAGCGTTCGCCCGGCTCGAGACGGTCGGCGTTCATCGCCAGGCACATCGAGCAACCTGGTTCACGCCATTCGAAACCGGCCTCGAGGAAGATCTTGTCCAGCCCTTCTTTCTCGGCCTGTTCGCGCACGAGTCCGGAGCCAGGCACCACCATGGCCAGCGTGACGTTGTCGGCCACGTGCCCGCCCTTGATCGCCGCAGCCGCGGCACGCAGGTCCTCGATACGCGCATTGGTACACGAACCGATGAAGACCTTGTCGATCTTGATGTCGGTGATCGGCGTGTTTGCCGAAAGCCCCATGTACTTGAGCGCATGACGCATGCCCTCGGCCTTGACCGGATCCCATTCGGCGTCCGGGTCGGGCACCTTGTCCCCTACCGCGACCACCATTTCGGGCGAAGTTCCCCAGGTGACCTGCGGTTCGATTTCCGCGGCATCAAGGGTGACAACCTTGTCGAAATGCGCGTCCGGATCGGACTTGAGCGTGCGCCAGTACTCGGCGGCGCGCTCGAACATCTCGCCCTCGGGGGCGAACGGCTTGTCGCGGAAGTACTCGACGGTCTTCTCGTCGACCGCGACCATGCCGGCGCGGGCACCGGCCTCGATCGACATGTTGCAGACGGTCATGCGCCCCTCGATCGAGAGCGACTCGATTGCCGAGCCCGCGAACTCGATCGCGTAGCCCGTGCCACCGGCTGTACCGATCTCGTGGATGATCGCGAGCACGATGTCCTTGGCCGTCACACCGCGGCCGAGTTCACCCTCGACACGGATCTGCAGGGTCTTGGCGCGCTTTTGCAGCAGCGTCTGCGTGGCCATGACGTGTTCGACCTCGGAGGTACCGATGCCGAAGGCCAGCGCTCCCACGGCACCGTGGGTGGAGGTGTGCGAGTCGCCGCAGACCACCGTCGCGCCGGGAAGCGTGAACCCCTCTTCCGGGCCGATGATGTGCACGATCCCCTGGCGCATGTCCGCCATGGGAAATTCCTGTACGCCGAACTCCCGGCAGTTCTCGTCGAGCGTGCTGACCTGGATCCGGGATACCGGGTCGGCAATGCCGCCGGCGCGATTCGTGGTGGGCACGTTGTGATCCGGCACGGCCAGCATCGCTCCGGTGCGCCACGGCTTGCGACCGGCCAGGCGCAGTCCCTCGAAGGCCTGCGGGCTGGTCACCTCGTGGACGAGGTGGCGATCGATATACAACAACGCGGTACCGTCGTCCTGTTCATGGACGACATGCGCGTCGAAGAGTTTTTCGTAGAGTGTCTTTCCTGCCATGGGATTGCCCTGGGTCACGTTGCCTGGATCAAAATTCGAAGAAACCATCGTCGAGGCCCGACGCCGGCGGGTCGACCGCGTGCTCGATCAGGTCGCGCAGTCGCAGCACCTTGAGCACGGCGTGGTGCGTTGAAGCCAGCACGACCGGCGGCGCTACGCCCGCCTCGAATGCCTCGCGCCATCGCAGTGCACACAGGCACCAGCGATCACCTGCCTGCAGGCCCGGGAAGTCCTGCCCGGGGACGGCGCGGCGCAACTCGTTTCCCATCGACGCGGTGTAGTGGAGAAACGCGTCATCCACTTCCGCACAGACGCCGTGCGCCCCGGGATCCTCTGCCGCCACGTGGCAGCGCCCGTCCCGGTAGAAACCGGTGAGCGGCTCGGTCGAGCACGGCTGCAGCGGCAGCCCCAGCACGTTCAGGCCTGTTGTTTCCATGGCGTAATCATAGTGTGTGGTCATTGATAACCAAAATGGAAAATACTGATAAAGTCCATTCCTGATAGTTATAGTTCAGGAATGACCGGCGATTTTGCCAACCTACAGGAGGATGGCCGTCCATGAATCCTGCCCAGCTCGATACCCAGCAGTTGCTGACCTTCCTGGCCGTCGCCGAGTCCGGCTCGTTTTCCGGGGCAGCCGCGCGGCTGCATGTCAGCCAACCTGCCGTTTCCAAGCGTATCGCACTGCTCGAGCAGCGACTGGGTTTCTCGCTGTTCGACCGGATGGGCCAGCGGGTGGTTCTCACTTATCCGGGCGAGCAGCTGCTCCCGGCCGTCCAGGACGTTCAGCGGAGCCTGGATGACATCGCCACGGTGGCAGCCGCCGGAGGGGGCGCGACCGGCGGTCGACTGTCGCTTGCGCTCAGCCACTACTGCGGGCTTCACCTGCTGCCGGCTGCTCTCGAACGGTTCTCGACTCGGTATCCCGAGGTGTTGCTCGACCTGAGCTTTCACGATTCCGAGCGCGCCATCGAGGCAGTGCGTGCCGGCGAGGCTGCATTGGCCTACGCCACCCTGCCACCGAGGGTCGCCGATGGTGTGCAGACGCAGGCCTTCCGCGAGGAAACCTTGGTGCCGATGATCGCCCGACGACACCATACCGGATCTGCGCAAGACGACATCCGCCGTCACGGCGAACGATTGCCGCTGATCTTGCCGGCTCGCGCCACGAGCACCCGAGCCGCGATCGACCGCTGGCTGGACGATTGCGGTCTGATGCCGCCCGCGGTGATCGAGATCAATCAGCTCGACTCGATCGCGGTATTGGCCGGGACGGGAGTCGGATGGGCCCTGCTGCCCACTACCCTGCAACGAGAGGGACTGGTGTGTCTCGAGTGCAATGACTGCGTGCTGCCGACCCGTCGCCTGGGACGGATCGAGCCGGTCGGTCGAGCGCGGAACCCCCTTGCCGAGGCCTTCATGGCGGTGGTGGAAGAGCTTGACGACGCCTGATGGGGCCGTCCCGTCATGCGATCTCCAGCCACGAGCGGGCCTCGGGTATGAAGTGCACGATGCCCTCGAGAATGCCCGCCGCGTAATTGCCGTTCATCCCGAGCAGGCCGCCCCGGGCGACGTACAGGCAATTCTCGAGGCCGCGCTCGGCGGTGGCACGGATGGCGGCCTGCTTGACCTCATCCCTGGCGTTGGCCACCACGATCGCCTGGAGACCGCTGGTCAGCACGGGCAGATCGTTGCCGCTGTCGCCGGCAAAGACCGTCCGGCTATCGGGGACATGTAGCCGCTCCTTGAGGAACCGGATGGCATGCACCTTGGTGGCACCGGCGGGCAGGACATCGACCAGCCCGACATCACGCATCTCGTCGATGCTCCAGATGACACTACTGCGCACTCCCGCGTCGGCCAGCCGGTCACGGATCCGCTCGGCCAGCGCGTCCCCGTCGAGGTCCGCCGGGGCGTAGTAGCTGAGCTTGTGGGTATTCTGCTTTTCGGGTTCCTGCAGCTCGATATCGGGGATGTCCCGAAGTATCCCGGCCAACGTCGCACGGTCGTTACCCGCCCAGTCCGTCGCGATCTCGTCCGACCAGGCTCTCCAGGCATGCCATTCACCCTCGTCGATGCGATAGATCGTCGTTCCCACGTCACCGATGGCGAAATCCGGCGTCGGCAGTGCGAATTCGTCGATTGCCGACTCGAGCAGGTAGCGGTCGCGGCCGCTCACGTAGGCGAGCGTCACCTCGGGCCGTTGGACCAGTCGCCAGAACAGGTCGCGCGCATCCGGTGATTCCGGCTGGTGGCCGTTCGGGATCAGAGTCCGATCAAGATCGGTGCAGACCAGCAGTTCAGTCATCGTCGTCAATCCTGAAAAGTGGTTCTCCCTGCAGGGCGTGATGGGCGATGACCGCCGCGGCGGCGCTCCATCCCTGGCAGCGTGTCCCGCCCGGCGTGAGTTCCCGGCCGTGCACGAACTCCGGGAACGACCAGGATTCATCCTCCATCGCCAGCGCATTGGCCGCGTGGATGGCGTCAAGGTGTCGCCGGGCCTTTCCGCTGTGCCCACGGCTGGACAGGTCGGCAACGTAGAAGCCCGTGATCATCGGCCAAAGACCCCCATTATGAAACTCGTACGGCTTGTTCTTGAAGCTGTACGAGAACATCATCTGCAGGCTTTCCCAGTCCCGATCCACCGGTTCGATGATCGGGTGAAAGGCCGGCAGGAGCGGCATGCCCTTGGGCGAGATCTTCGCGATATAGGCATCGACCTGTTCGCTCTGCCGGTCGGTCGCCACGCCGAACAGGTTGGCCAGCACATTGGCGAAGGCGTCGAATCGGTAGCCGTAGCCGGTCGGCGAAAAGAACGGCATCCAGTAGTGATCGGGACGGTGGGGTGCGGCCTTCCGACCCTTCTCGTAGAGCACCTCGTGATAGATATCGACCGGCTCGTTGCCGTTGAACCAGTAATTGCTGCGGATCAGGTGCAGCAGTCGCGTGGTGCGGTCCTGTAACTGATGATCTGCCGAGCCGTGGACGTGGCTGTGTATCCGGCAGAACGAGCGCAGTGCCTGCAGGTAGAGCAACTGGTCGTAGAGGATGTAGCCGGACTGGACATATTCGTCGGCCCAGTCGCCGGTCTGCGGAACATAGATCAGGCCACGATCGTTGAACTCCCATGCCCCGAGGAGGAAGCGCACCTGCTCCAGGGCAGGCAGTACCTCTTTGAGGAAGACGTCATCCCCGCTGGCGCGCCAATATTCCGCGCAGCCGATGACGAACCAGAGATCCGCATCCACGCGGCCGGTGGTGCCGCCGTAGCTGATGCGCTGTGTCGTGGTGTCGACATTGCTGGGAATCTCGCCGTGGGGGCCCTGGTGGCGGGCCAGCGTCTCGAGGGTCTTGCGCATCGTGGCCACCAAGGCCTCCTCCCCGGTCATCAGGGCGGCCAGACCGATGATCACGCCGTCACGGGCCCAGACTCGGCGATAGTTGTCCCGGTGGCTGGGTGAGGCCAGAAATCCGTCGTCCGTCGCGCACTGACGCACCAGGTCGAGTGCGTGTTCCAGACCTTCCTTGCGCGTGTCGGATGATTTCGTCATCGTCGCCGTCAGCCTCCTTCCCTTCCCCGCAATCTACACGCAAACCAGTGTAGAGGGTAGAAGCGGAAGCCGGTGGCCGAACGGATCACCGGGAGTGCCGGCGCGCGGGACGCCAGTACACGAGAGACGCTATTCCTCGCCCAGAGAGGATTCCAGCGCCATGAGTCGCAGGCTGAGAACCCCGGCGATGACGACGAATGCCAGCGCCAGGGCGATGCTGCCCGTGATCCCGATCCATTGGTAACTCACGCCGGAAAGCACGGTTCCTGCCAGCCGGCCGGTGGCGTTCGCGGCGTAGTAGAAGCCGACGTTCATCGACGCCTTTTCCTCGGCGGAATAGCGGAGGATGAGGTAGGAGTGGGTCGCGGAATTGATCGCGAATACAACGCCAAAGAAGCCCAGGCCCACGGTGATTATCCAACCCGAGGTCAGGCCGGCGGCCAGTGCGACGAGAATCGAAGCCAGCGGCAGGACCAGTGCGAAACTCCAGAATGCGGCGGCCCGGGCCCCCGGGCCGCCCTGCCCGGCGGAATCGCCCGGACGGGCACCGATCAGTCGCGGCGCCGCCGACTGGATTATGCCGTAGCCGATCACCCACAGGGCAAGGTAGGCGCCCACCCAGTGGAAATCCCAGCCGATGGATACCAGGAATACCGGCAGGGCCACGACGAACCACACGTCACGCGCGGCGAACAGGAAGATGCGTGCCCCGGCCAGCCAGTTGATCACCGGTTCGCGCGAGAACATTTGCCCAAAAGCCGTCTTCCTTTTGATCGCGCCGAGCCCGGAAGGCAGAGTCAGCGTCATCAGAAAGCCGACAACGAGCATCGCTGCCAGGGCGCCCATCGCGCCTTGAAAGCCGAGCCAGGCGAGCAGCAGGCTGCCGAGGAAGAAGCCCGCCCCCTTCAGCGCGTTCTTCGAACCGGTGATCCACGCCACCCAGCGGAAAAGCTGGGCGTTGCCTTCACGCGCCACCATCTTCACACCGGCCTTGGCCGACATCTTGTTGAGATCCTTGGCGATCCCCGACAGCGCCTGGGCGGCCATGACCCAGACCACGGTGAGCCAGGCGTCCGGGACGGTCAGCATGAGCAATGCCACGATCTGCAGCCCGGTACCGAGCTGCATGGTGCGGTTCAGCCCGATGCGCGCACCCAGCCAGCCACCGACGAAGTTCGTGACGATGCCGAAGAACTCGTAGAAGAGAAACAGCATCGCGATGGCGAACGGCGAATACCCGAGCTGATAGAAGTGCAACACCACCAGCATCCGGATCGCCCCGTCGGTGAGGGTGAACAGCCAGTAATTGCCCGTGATCGTCAGGTATTGGCGCAGTGCCGTGGGCATGGTGCCTCCTCGTGTCCGGATCGAATCAGGCGTGGCCGATCCGGGAGACCAGCTCGACCAGTCGCTGGGCATAGCCCCACTCGTTGTCGTACCAGGCAAGCACCTTCACCAGGTCGCCATCGATGACCATGGTCGAGGGTGCGTCGACAATCGAGGAGCGCGGATCGTTGGTGTAGTCGACGGAAACCAGCGGACGGGTCTCGAAACCCAGGATCCCTTCCAGCGGTCCCTCCGCGGCCGACCGCAGCAGGTCGTTGACCTCCTCCGCGGTCGTCGAGCGTTCGGGCGTGAACACGAAGTCGGTCAACGAAGCATTGAGCAACGGGACACGGACGGCCAGTCCGTTGAGGCGGCCCTCGAGCTCGGGGAAGATCGCGCCGATGGCCTTGGCCGACCCGGTACTCGTTGGCGAAAGCGACATCGACGATGCGCGAGCACGCCGCCAGTCTCGGTCTCCCTTGTCCACTACCGCCTGCGTGTTGGTCAGGTCGTGCATCGTGGTCATGGTGCCACGACGGATACCAAGTCCCTCGTGCAACACCTTGACCACTGGGGCGAGGCAATTGGTAGTGCAGGACGCCGCCGTGACCACCCGGTGGCGTGCTGGCTCGAATCGGTGGTCGTTCACGCCCATGACGACATTCAGGACATCCGGGTGCTTGACCGGGGCGGCGACCGCCACGCGCTCGACGTTCTGGGCCAGGTGCGGGGCAATCTCTTCGAAGGCACGCCAGCGACCGGTGGACTCGATCACCACGTCGACCGCACTGTCCTTCCAGCCGATCGCATCGACGTCCGGTGCGCTGGTGAAGCGGATGTCGCGACCATCGAGTGCAAGGCGATCGCCCTCCCCCTCGATGTTCCGATTCCAGCGACCGTGGACCGAGTCGAACTGGGTGAGATGTGCCATGCACGCAGCGTCCGCGGCGATCTCGTTTACATGCACCACCTCGAGCCCGAGTTCGGGGCGGTCGGCGAGCGCACGGAATGCTAGGCGTCCAATACGTCCGAATCCGTTGATGCCTACCCTGATCGTCATGCCTGCTTCCTCATTTCGTCATTTGCTCGCCCGTTGGCTTCGGGCGCAAAAGTATATGGCTATGCGAATGGAATGCGAACCCTAGCCCAGAAATGTGACGGTTTGATGGCCGGATTCCGGCATCACTGATTCACTTCTGGCTGAACGTCTGTCGTTACCGCCTTCCTTGGTGCAAGCGTTTCGCAACACTCGATGGCAATCGGCGTGAGGGTACCTCGTTGTGGCCCGCAGCATGCCCGTGATAACAGCCAGGTTGACGAAGAGGTCAGGATTCGACCCAAGGCTCCTGGGAACACAGGGCCTGTATGGCCGACGAGATTTGCTCGATCTGGCCGGAAAACGGCCCGACAATTACCGCAAAAAGTTTTTCACAGTTCCTGTGGATAAGCATGTGGAAGAAGCAGCTAAGCGCCTTGTTCACAAGGGCCGGGACGGAAATGGCCAATTCTTGACCATTCGATGACACGGATTATTAAACATCGGATAAACAACAGGTTATGCCATCAAGGGTGCTAAGCACATGATTCTTGGCCGTGACTGGGTTCCGGTGGACAATCTCGACGCCTTGATGTGGAAAATCGTCCCTGTCAACCCTTGACAGGGCATGATTGACTCGATCCATCAAGCCGCTCCGGCTCACTCCCTTGTAAGGCGCGAGGAACCGCCTCGATTGTCACGGAACACGAGTCGAATTGTTCGAAATGGATGGGGTGTCGATGCCTGGTTTCGACCGATGATCGGCATGAGCGAAACCGGGGTCCGGAAGAATCATGCGCGGAGAAAGGGAAGCGAAGTTGGTCTGGCGTGTCACGTCTGGCACGTGACCACAGGTAGCCCCGATCGGCCGTTGCCGCGTTCGACACGATGGGTGCCCCTCCTCCGAATGGGGTGCGATCGAAAAAGGGGCTACGAAAAGTTCCCGGCCCCGGAAAAGTTTTTCACAGATCTTGTGGATAAACTTGTGGAGATCGGTGCCAAACCCTTGCGTCGCAAGGCCGTGGACGGTAATGACCAATTCTTGGCCAATTCGCGGGCCGGATGCAACGTTCGACAGAAAAACAGCTACTTACCCACGGTTTCTAGCTAAATCACTGATTGATCGTCCACAAAAAAAGGCGCAATCGGAACCGCGCCTTTGTCATGTGGAAAATGTTCCTGTCAAGTCTTGACTTGAGCCGAATGATTCCTCACTTCGCGCCGATCAGTTCGATGGCATATCCGTCCGGGTCGGCAACGAACGCGATGATGGTCGAACCTGCATTCATCGGTCCAGGTTCGCGGAGGATCTGACCGCCTTTCTCGCGGATGCGATCGGCCGCGGCGTAGACATCGTCGACCTCGATGGCGATATGCCCATAGCCGTCACCCAGGTTGTACTGATGGTCGCCCCAGTTGTAGGTCAGCTCGAGCACCGCCGTCTCGCTTTCCTCACCGTAGCCTACGAACGCCAGCGTGAACTCGCCAGCCGGATAGTCCTGCTGACGCAGCAGCTTCATGCCGAGCACGTTGGTGTAGAAATCGAGCGACTTTTCCAGATCGCTGACACGAATCATCGTATGAAGGATGCGCATGGGCGATTCCTCTTGAGCTTGGTTTGATGAACGGCGTGAGACTGTAGACGAAAAGCAACTCTGAAACGACCCGGACTTCACCGTCTCGAGACAGGCTCGGGACGGTGGATCAGGAACCCTTGCACGTAGTCGACACCCATGCCGCGGACACATTCGTACTGATCCTCGGTCTCCACCCACTCGGCGACTGTTCTTGCGGACATTACCCGGCTGACCTCGATGATGGCCGAAACGATCACGCTGGCCACCGGGTCATCGGGCATGTCACGGATCAGTTGACCGTCGATCTTGACGAAATCCGGTTCGAGGCGGCGCAGGAAGTCAAAGGAGAGAAAACCGCCGCCGAAATCGTCGAGCGAGAAACGGCAGCCCAGTCGGCGCAGCGCCTTGATGAGGCGTTCGGCCTGTTCCAGGTTCCGAATGGCCGCGGTTTCGGTGACCTCGAAGATGATCTGCCCCGGATCGGCACCGGTATCGAGCAGGGTTTCGCGAATGAAGGGAATCATGCCGGGGTCCTGGACGGAGTGGGCGGACAGGTTGATGCTCACCGTCATGGGCGTATCGAGCTGCGAGGCGATCCATTCACAACTGGTCCGCACCACCCATCGGTCGACCTCGGTCATGGCCTGGTGTTTTTCGGCTATCTCGATGAATTCCGCGGGGAATGCTGCCCGTCCATCTTTACCCACGATGCGCAGCAGGAGTTCATGGTGCATCGGCAGTGCCGGGTCGATCGGAGTGATTCTCTGTGCGGCCTGCGACAGGCGATTGCTGGAGATCGCCGCACGCAGGCTGTTGTACCGCTCGACCTCGCTCTTGCGTTCGAGCAGTTCGGTGTCACCACCGGAATACTGGACAACGCGGTCGCCGCCCTGTCTCTGGGCACTCTGGCAGGCGCGTTCGGCATCATCCATTCGCCGTGCCGCGAGAGCGTCGTCCGCATCGATCCGGGTCACGCCCACGCTGGCCTTGAGACGAAGATGGTCGTGCTCACCGGGCATGAGGAAGGAGTGGACGGTCTTGAGGACGTTCCTGGCCGCCACGATGCAGTTGTCCTGACTGGCGAGCGGCATCCATATGGCGAACTCGTCCACGCCCACGCGGGCGATCATGGCGTCCGATGGCAACTCGAGTGAAAAGTGACCGGCCAGCGCGGCCAGGACTCGATCACCGAATTGCCGCGTGCCGATTTCGTTGAGTAGCCGGAATTCGTCAAGATCCAGCCAGATCAGGCATGCCGTATCCGGCACCTCACGCTTTCTTTCGCCATTCGTCACGGAACGATCGAGAAAATCTTCGAGCGCCTCGCGGTTGAGCAGGCCGGTCAGCCGGTCATGGGTGGCGCGGTAGCTGAGCAGCGCATTGGCCGAACGCAGTTCAGTGACGTCGAGCATCGAGACGAGCAGTTGCGGGTCGCGCGTCCCCTCCAGCCGGTTAACTCGCAGGTTCACGTCGAGGCGATGCCCCTCCCTTTCGATGGTCCCGTCCATGGCGGCAGACTCGTCGTGCTCCGCTGCGCGCTCGAGCACACCGAGCGCACTGCCCGTCTCCGTTCCTTCGATGTGCAGGGCGAAGGCCGTGCAGAATGACTGGCCCATGAGAGACGCCTCGTCGGCGAATGTAGAACGGGCAAAGTGCGCAACCGCCCGGTTCGCCAGCAGGATGTTGCCGGCAGCGTCAAGAAGGACCGCGCCGGTGTGCAGCCCCGAGAATGCACGTCGGAGTCGGTCTTCCTGCCTCTGAAGGCGCCGCGTGCTTCGTCGGCTCTGCCAGTGGAACAGGCCGATCACCAAGGCCACGATCAGGGCGAGCAGCGGCCAGTGGTCACGGACCACCTCGCCGGCCGTGAGCGGTTCGGGCATCCACTTGTCGCGTAGACGGTCGATTGCCGAATAGTCGAGTGGCGCTTGCCAAAGGGCGATGCCTGCCGCCTCGATCACCGCGGAATCGGCTGGCAGCGAGGTCAGTTGCCGTGCGACCGTGGCAGGCAGGCCGTCGGGTGCCTTGCCGGTCGCCGCGAACGGCCACTCGGGAACCAGTGGCGTGTTGCTCGGATAGGGGAAATCGTGGCGCTCGGCCGGCCCGATGGGCGCCAGCCGGCTCTCGGGAAATTCCTCGATGTGGCGCTGGAAGTACTTGGAGCGCACCACGCCGGCGTGCGCGCGGCCATCCAGCACGGCATCTATGACCGAACCAAGCGGCAACCCCGTGAAGATCGGCGTGATGTCGTGTTCGACATCGATCCCCGCATCCTCGACTGCCTGCATCCCCAGAAGCCACCCGCCGAGAGCATTGGGGCCGACACCGGCAACGCGCCGTCCGGCAAGTTCCTCCAGTTGGTCGAACCCCTGATCCTCGCGGGCGAAGACCACGGAACCCAGACGTTCGACCACCCGGTCGCCATCGCGACGAACGAGAGACGCCAGCGGCCAGATGCGTCCGACACGGCTCAGTTCCGAGAATTGCAGAGACTGCGTGAGGACGAAGTCGAGCCGGTTGGCATCGAATGCCCGTCGCATTTCCCCGAGAAACAGGGGCTCGATCCGAAAGTGGTATCCCGGGTTGTGCTCACTCAGGTAATCGGCCGTCGGTTGCCAGCGGTCGATCGCCTCGGGCTTGCCGGTGTACGCAAGAACACCGATGGTGACCTCGACCGGCGCCGAGGTATCGGCCATGGCGACGCCGCCTGGCGGTAGCAGCAGACACAGCATCAACAGCACGGCCGCCAGATGGATGGAGCCGTGCCGGTTCGAGGGGGTGTAACCCGAGCATGTCAGCATTCCGTTGCCTGTCGATTCGGTCGGTAATGGAGCCGGCGCGTGATCCTTGACGCTTGGCCCGAGGATTCGCGGCCCTCAGCGGGCCCGGGTCAGCTCCGACGCCCCGCCTTGGCGCCGATGCGCAGGCGCAAGGCGTTGAGCTTGATGAAGCCCTCGGCGTCGCGCTGGTCGTAGGCACCGGCGTCGTCCTCGAATGTCGCGATCGCCGGGTCGAACAGGCTGTTGTCGGACTGGCGACCCGCCACGATCACGTTGCCCTTGTACAGGCGCAGCCGTACGTCACCGTTGACGTTGTCCTGCGTGGCATCGATGGCCTTCTGCAGCATCTCGCGCTCCGGGGCGAACCAGTAGCCGTTGTAGACCAGCTCGGCGTATTTCGGCATCAGCTCGTCCTTCATGTGCGCCTCGCCGCGGTCGAGCGTCAGGGATTCGAGCGCGCGACGCGCCTTCAGGAGGATGGTGCCGCCCGGGGTCTCGTAGCAGCCGCGCGACTTCATGCCCACGTAGCGGTTCTCGACCATGTCGAGTCGACCGATGCCGTTGGCACCGCCCAGCTGGTTGAGCTTGAGCAGCAGTTCGGCCGGCGACAGCTTCTCGCCGTTGATCGATACCGGGTCGCCCTTCTCGAAACCGATGACGATCTCGGTAGCCTCGTCGGGAGCACGCTCGGGGCTGACCGACCAGCGCCACATCTCTTCTTCCGGCTCCCACCACGGATCCTCGAGGTTGCCGCCCTCGTAGGAGATGTGCAGCAGGTTGGCGTCCATGGAGTACGGCGACTTCTTGCCAGCGGCGGCGAAGTCGACCGGGATGTCGCGGGACTCCGCGTAGTTCATCAGCTTCTCGCGGGAATTGAGGTCCCACTCGCGCCACGGGGCGATCACCTGAATTTCCGGGTTGAGGGCGTAGGCATTGAGTTCGAAGCGAACCTGGTCGTTGCCCTTGCCGGTCGCGCCGTGGGCGACGGCATCCGCGCCAGTCTCGCGGGCGATGTCCACCAGGCGCTTGGCGATCAGCGGCCGGGCGATGGAGGTGCCGAGCAGGTACTCACCCTCGTAGATGGCGTTGGCACGGAACATCGGGAAGACGTAGTCGCGCACGAAGGTCTCGCGCAGGTCGTCGATGTAGATTTCCTTCACGCCCATTTTCTCGGCCTTCTCGCGCGCCGGGTCGAGCTCCTCGCCCTGCCCCAGGTCCGCGGTGAAGGTGACCACCTCGCAGTCGTAGGTCTCTTCGAGCCACTTGAGGATCACCGAGGTGTCGAGGCCGCCGGAATAGGCCAGTACCACCTTGCCGAGCTTCTTGGGGGCGGAGGGATTGCTCATCAGAACTCCTGAAACGATTTGAGTGTCGCGAATGGATTGCTAAGACGTGAGTCGCGC
Source organism: Guyparkeria sp. (assembly GCF_041687595.1). Taxonomy (NCBI): domain Bacteria; kingdom Pseudomonadati; phylum Pseudomonadota; class Gammaproteobacteria; order Chromatiales; family Thioalkalibacteraceae; genus Guyparkeria; species Guyparkeria sp. Next base: position 19,702 of record NZ_JAWLBP010000028.1, read on the forward strand.
CATTATATAGACACAGCCACTCCTGCACAGACCGATCGGGCGATTCGTCGGCAACCCGAGCCTCTCGGCCCGCCACGTATCATCCCCCGGACTCGGTCAAACGGGTTCGCTCCGGTGCATCACAGGGCGACTGCTGGGCAACCCGTTGCAGGTCGGTGGCACGCCCGACATAGGAAATATCGGCGGAATCACGCATAATGAGCGGCAAATTTTGGTCCGATGCGGCCGGCGAATGCCCGCGCTGAAGCGGTTTCGGGCAGGAACGGATGCATCAAACGACAGCTTTGAGGAGTGCTTGTGACCGATTACATCGATCAGGATCCGCAGGAAACCCGGGAGTGGCTCGACGCCCTGGAGGCCGTGGTCAACTTTGAGGGGACCGAAAAGGCCCGCCACTTGATCGGCAGCATGATCGAGATGGCCCGTCAGCACGGCATCGACACCCCCTACGCCGCCACCACCCCCTACATCAACACCATCCCGACAGAAGACGAAGCGCAGTACCCGGGGGACCGGCAACTCGAGCAGCGTCTGCGGGCCCTGATCCGCTGGAATGCCATGGCGATCGTCGTGCGCGCGAACAAGGAAAACTCGGTCGGTGGCCACATTGCCTCCTACCAGTCCAGCGCCACCATGTACGAAGTGGGCCTGAACCACTTCTTCAAGGGACATGACCACCCGGACGGGGCCGACATGGTCTTCTTCCAGGGCCACGTCTCGCCGGGCATGTATGCGCGTGCCTACCTCGAGGGCCGGATCACTGAAGAGCACCTGCTCAACTTCCGCCAGGAAGCGGCCAACGAGAAGGCGCTGAGTTCCTACCCGCACCCCTGGCTGATGCCGGACTTCTGGCAGTTCCCGACCGTTTCGATGGGCCTCGGTCCGCTGATGGCGATCTACCAGGCCCGCTTCATGAAGTACATGGAGGCCCGCGGCTTCGGCAAGGTCAGCAGTCGCAAGGTATACGCCTTCCTGGGCGACGGGGAGATGGACGAGCCCGAATCCATGGGCGCCATCGGCCTGGCCGTCCGCGAGAAACTGGACAACCTGGTATTCGTCATCAACGCGAACCTTCAGCGGCTCGACGGGCCGGTGCGCGGCAACGGCAAGATCATCCAGGAGCTCGAAGGCAGCTTCCGCGGTGCCGGCTGGAACGTGATCAAGGTCATCTGGGGACCGGGCTGGGACGAACTGCTCGCACGGGACAAGTCCGGCAAGCTCAAGCAACTGATGATGGAGACCGTCGACGGCGAGTACCAGGCGTTCAAGGCCAAGGGCGGCGCCTACGTGCGCAAGCATTTCTTCGGCAAGTACCCGGAGACCGCCGAGCTGGTCAAGAACATGACCGACGACGAGATCTTCGCGTTGACACGCGGTGGCCACAGCCCGCGGAAGATGTACGCGGCGTACAAGGCGGCCAACGAGTGCAAGGGCAAGCCGACCCTGATCCTGGCCAAGACGGTCAAGGGTTACGGCATGGGCCCGTTCGGCGAGGGCGCGATGCACGCTCACCAGCAGAAAAAGCTGGACAACGAGGGCCTGAAGTACTTCCGCGACCGGTTCGGTCTGCCGATTTCCGACGAGCAGCTCGAGAAGAACGTTCCGTTCTACAAGCCGGATGACAGCCACGAGCTCATGAAGTACATGCACGAGCGTCGCAAGGAGCTGGGTGGTTATCTGCCCGCACGCGTCGACCGTGCCGAGAGCATTCCGGCACCGGATCTCAAGGCCTTTGACATGATCCTCAAGGGTACCGGCGATCGCGAGATGTCGTCGACGATGCTCTTCGGCCGGATCCTGGCGATGATCCTGCGCGACAAGAAGCTCGGCAAGCGGGTGGTGCCGATCATTCCCGACGAGGCCCGCACCTTCGGTCTCGAGGGTCTGTTCCGCCAGGTGGGCATCTACGACCCGGCCGGCCAGCTCTACGAACCGGTCGATTCCGACCAGGTGGCCTGGTACAAGCAGTCGGCCAACGGCCAGGTACTGCAGGAAGGCATCAACGAGGCCGGTTCCATGTCGTCCTGGCTGGCTGCCGCTACCGCCCACGCCAACTATGGCGAGGCGATGGTGCCCTTCTACATCTACTACTCGATGTTCGGCTACCAGCGCATCGGCGATCTCGCCTGGCTGGCCGGCGATATCCGTGCCCGGGGCTTTTTGATCGGCGCGACCGCCGGTCGGACCACGCTCGAAGGCGAGGGCCTGCAGCACAACGACGGCCACAACATCATGATGTTCTCCGCCGTCCCGAGTTGCCGCGTCTATGACCCGACCTACGGCTACGAGATGGCAATCATCATCCGTGACGGTCTCAAGGCGATGGTGGAGGAGAAGCAGGACTGCTACTACTACATCACCGCGATGAACGAGAACTACCATCATCCGGCGATGCCCGAAGACGTCGAGGAAGGCGTGCTCAAGGGGGCCTACCGGCTGCGCGAGAGCAAGAAGAAGCTCAAGAACCGCGTTCAGCTCATGGGTTCCGGCACCATCCTGCGCGAATCCGAGAAGGCCGCGGCAATGCTCGAGGACGAGTGGAAGGTGGCCGCCGACGTCTGGTCGGCGACCAGTTTCACCGAACTGGCCCGCGAGGGGCAGGCATGCGAGCGGCATAACCGCCTGCACCCGGAGGCCGATGCGAAAACGCCGTACATTACGGCTGCCCTCGAGGAGCGTGGTGGGCCGTTGATCGCCGCGACCGACTACATCCAGGCCTATCCCGACCAGATCCGCCGCTTCGTGCCGGGCTCGTTCACCACGCTGGGTACCGACGGCTACGGTCGTTCCGATACCCGGGCCGCCCTGCGTCGCTTCTTCGAGGTCGATGCCGCCCACATCGTGGTGGCCGCGCTCAAGACACTGGCCGACGACGGCAGCATCCCGGCCTCCAAGGTCAGCGAGGCGATCAAGAAGTACGGCATCGATCCGGACTGCGCCCCGCCGATCGAGCGATAAGCTTTCTTTCCGACCGCCCCCGGCGCACGGTTTGTCTGCCGGGGTAACGGACCCAATTCGATACGACGCCCGCCCGACCCGGCGGGCTCGCACGCAACACGTATGGAGACAGGCTGATGGCCATCAAGTCGATCACCCTCCCCGACATCGGCAACTACGAGAACACACCCGTCATCGAGGTGCTGATCTCGCCCGGTGATCGGGTCGAAAAGGAAGACTCGCTGATCACCCTTGAGTCCGACAAGGCCACGATGGAAATTCCCTCCCCCTATTCCGGGGAGATCAAGAAGGTCCTGGTCAAGATGGACGACACCGTCAACCAGGGTGACCTGATCGCCGAGATCGACGCCGAAGAGGAAAGCGAGGCGCCGGCGGAAAAGGCGAGCGAGGAGGCCCCGACGCAGGAAGCCGAAGAGCCGCAGGCCGAACCCGAAAAGCCGGCACAAGCACCGGTCGAGGAAAAGGTATCCGAACCGGCCGCGCCTGCCGCCCCACCGGCACAAGCCCCGGTCAACCGTCAGGGTGCAGGCGCGAAGTTCCACGCCAGCCCCTCGGTGCGCCTGTTCGCCCGCAAGCTGGGCGTGGATCTCGCCAACGTCACCGGCAGCGGCCCTAAGGGACGAATCGTTCAGGAGGACGTCGAGGGCGCCATCAAGAAGGTCATGGAAGGCGTGGCCAAGGGAGGTGCCGCCACCGGCGCGGGCATCCCGCCGCTGCCAGAGATCGACTTCTCCCAGTTCGGCGAGATCGAGGAGCGTCCACTCTCGCGCATCAAGAAGCTTTCGGGCAGGCACCTCTCCACTGCCTGGCTGAACATCCCGCACGTCACGCAGTTCGACGAGACGGACATCACCGAGCTCGAGGCCTTCCGCAAGTCCCTCAAGCCGCGAGCCGAGAAGGCCGGCATCAAGATGACGCCGCTGGTGTTCGTGCTCAAGGCTCTGGCGCACGTGCTGCGGGAATTCCCCAACATGAACGCCTCGCTCGCGCCGGATGGCGAGAACCTGATCGTCAAGAAGTACATCAACCTCGGCGTGGCGGTGGACACGCCCAATGGCTTGGTCGTGCCGGTCGTGCGGGACGTCGACCAGAAGGGCATCTTCGAGCTCTCCGAGGAACTCATGGCCATCTCGGCGCGGGCCCGTGACGGCAAGCTGACCGGCGAGGACCTTACCGGCGGTACGTTCTCGGTATCCAGTCTCGGTGGCATTGGCGGCACCCAGTTCACGCCGATCGTCAACGGGCCGGAAGTCGGCATCCTCGGCGTCTCCAAGGCCAGCATGCAGCCGGTCTGGAACGGCTCGGAGTTTGTGCCGCGCCTGATGCTGCCGCTGGCCCTCTCCTACGATCACCGCGTCATCGACGGAGCGGAGGGCGCACGGTTCATGACCACGCTCTCGCGCACGCTCACCGATCTTCGCGAACTGATGCTGTAAGGAGCGCCGGATGACCATCGAAACCATCAACCTGCCGGACATTGGCAACTTTGACGAAGTCGAGATCATCGAGGTGCTGGTCGAGGCCGGCGACACCATCGAGGCCGAGGACTCGCTGATCACCCTGGAAACCGACAAGGCCACCATGGAGATCCCGGCACCCGCCGCCGGGACGATCACCGAGATGCTGGTCGGCGTCGGCGACAAGGTGAGCACCGGCAAGCCGATCGCCAAATACGAACCGGCCGCGGACGGTGGCGAGGAAGAGAAATCCGAGGCATCGGCTGCGCAGTCTCCTGCCCCGGCCGGCGAGGAAAAGACCGCCGCACCGGCGGCCGCCGCGCCCACCGATGCCAACGCCGACGTGGAATGCGAGGTCTGCGTGCTCGGTTCCGGTCCGGGCGGTTACACCGCCGCCTTCCGCGCCGCGGACCTGGGCAAGAAGGTCGTGCTTATCGAGCGCTACCCCGTCATCGGCGGCGTGTGCCTGAACGTTGGCTGCATCCCTTCCAAGGCCCTGCTGCACGTCTCCGAGGTGCTCAACGAGACCCGCTCGATGGGTGCGCACGGCGTTACCTTCGCCGAGCCGGAAATCGATCTGGACAAACTGCGCGGCTTCAAGGAAAAGACCATCAAGAAGCTTACCGGTGGCCTCGAGGCCCTGGCCAAGCAACGGAAGGTGCAGATCGTGCGCGGTTACGGCCGGTTCGTCGATCCGCACCACGTCGCGGTCACCGACGACGACGGGAAGGAAACCCTGATCCGGTTCGAC